>NZ_JBKFGJ010000019.1:0-172165 GCF_051233465.1 Neobacillus solisequens
CTTTTCTTTTGGATGCTCTTGGGCGGACGCCAAGAGGGCTTATTGGCGACATCTTTTCTTTTGGATGCTCTTGGGCGGACGCCAAGAGGGCTTATTGGCGACATCTTTTCTTTTGGATGCTCTTGGGCGGACGCCAAGAGGGCTTATTGGCGACATCTTTTCTTTTGGATGTTCTTGGGCGGATGCCAAGAGGGTTTATTGGCGACTCTTTTTCTAAATTGATTTATGAACCTCTCATAATGACTGCTCCCTCCTTTTTTCTACCAACCGGGCTTTATGAACTCCTCATAACGACCGCACCTATCCTTTTTTTCACTAATCGGGCTTTATGAACCCTTCATAACGACCGCGCACTGCTTTTTTTCCACCACTCGGGCTTTATGAAACCCTCATAACGACCGCTCCCTCCTTTTTTCTACCAACCGGGCTTTATGAACTCCTCCTAACGACCGCGGCCATCCTGTTTTTCACTAATCGGGCTTTATAAAAATGAGTATCATAAAAAAAAGAGTACTCGCAGTTTTAAAAAACCACAAAGTACTCTTTTCAAATTTTAGCCCCTTAATACCGCGCCAGCTTTTTCTTCTAATGCAGCTAAAACGCGATTGTGAACCTTTGTTACTTCTTCATCTGTTAAAGTCCGTTCCGGATCGACATAACGTAGGCTGAATGCCACAGATTTCTTGCCGGCTTCAAGCTTGTCGCCTTCATACAGGTCAAATACCTGCGCTTCTTGAAGCAGTGGTGCACCGGCAGTTACAATGATTTCTTTCAGGGTGCCTGACACTGTTTCACTGTTTACCACAAGGGCAATATCTCTTGTGATGGATGGGAAACGAGGAATTGACTTATACTGCAATGCAGCAGTCTCTTCGCCAAGAATCGCTTTTAATGATAGTTCGAAAACATAAGTATCTTTTAGATCTAAGGATTTTTGGACGCTTGGGTGGACTTGACCGGCAAAGCCAATTTTTACACCATTTAGTAGGAGTTCTGCCGTACGTCCCGGATGCATGCCCTCCACTTGCGACTGGACATATTGAACGTTTTCAGTTAATCCAAGCTTTTCAAATAGTCCTTCTAAGATTCCTTTTAAGACAAAGAAGTCAACTGGTTTTTTCTCGCCTTGCCATGAGTGCTGGTGCCATAGGCCTGTAATTGCCCCTGCGAGATGCTCTTCTTCTTCAGGAAGCACCTCCACACCATTTGATAAAAAGACATTGCCCGTTTCATAAACAGCCAGGCTGTCGTTTTGTCTTGCACTATTGTATTTTACTACTTCCAACAGCTGCGGCAGAATGCTTAAACGAAGTACGCTTCGATCTTCGCTCATTGGCATTGCTAAACGGATTGCTTCGCGTTTCTCCATTGCAAATTGAGCTGCTTTATCTTCACTTGTTAAAGAATATGTCACTGCCTGATATAGTCCAGCACCTTCTAGATATTGACGGACAACACGGCGTCCTTTCTGGTATTCGGATAGTTTACCAGGTGTTGAAGAGCCAATCGGCAATGTTTTTGGAATATAATCATACCCATAAAGGCGAGCTACTTCTTCAAGTAAATCTTCTTCTATTTTAATATCGCCACGGCGCGTCGGTGCCGTTACAGTGATGGTATCATTTTCAATACTGGAACCAAATTGCAAACGGTCAAAAATTTCTTTTACTTGATCCATGCTAAGTTCTGTTCCCAGCACCCGATTAATTTTTTCAAGTGTAACAGACACAACTGCCGGCTCAACTGTTAGCACATCTACTTCTGCCGCACCTTCTAATACCTCACCGCCTGCATACTTAGCCATTAAGTACGCGGCACGTTCTCCGGCTGCACGAACACGATTAGGATCAACACCCTTTTCAAAACGGGCACTCGCTTCACTTCTTAAACTATGATCTTTCGAAGCTTTTCTTACCGTAGCTCCATTAAAATATGCAGATTCTAATAGAACAGTAGTGGTATCAGATGTTACCTCAGAATTGGCTCCGCCCATAACTCCAGCCATGGCAACTGGCTCAACGCCGTTGGTGATGACAAGGTGTTCGGAAGTTAAAGTGCGTTCCACATCATCAAGAGTTACAAATTTTTCGCCATCATTCGCGCGACGTACCAAGATCTCTTTAGAACCTAAGCGGTCATAATCGAATGCGTGCAATGGCTGGCCGTATTCAAGCAGAATGTAGTTGGTAATATCAACGACGTTATTATGCGGTCGGATACCAGCGGACATTAATCTTGTTTGCATCCAAAGCGGTGATGGACCAATTTTTACGTTTTTGATCATTTTTGCCACATACAATGGATTGTCTTCTTTTGCTTCGACGATAACTTTTACATAATCAGTTGCTTTTTCATTGGAAGGCTGAAGATCTGTTTCCGGCAGTTTTACCTCTCTGCCAAGAATGGCAGCTACTTCGTAAGCCACACCAAGCATGCTTAAGCAATCTGATCGGTTTGGTGTTAAGCCAAGCTCGAGCACTTCATCATCTCTATTTAATAACGCAAGTGCATCACTGCCAACCTCAGCATCAGAAGGGTAAACAAAAATCCCCTCTGAATATTCTTTAGGAACAATTTTTCCTTCCATGCCAAGCTCTTGAAGGGAACAGATCATGCCATTGGATTCCTCGCCGCGAAGCTTAGCCTTTTTTATTTTGAAATTGCCGGGTAGTACAGCGCCAACTGTCGCTACGGCAACCTTTTGATCTTTAGCCACATTAGGTGCTCCGCAAATGATTTGCACTGGGTCACCTTGGCCAATGTCCACTAAACATTTGCTTAGTTTATCAGCATTTGGGTGTTGTTCACGTTCTACTACGTGACCAACAACTACTCCTTTAATTCCTTCATTTAAAACTTCTACACCTTCTACTTCAATTCCGCTTTTCGTAATTTTTTCAGCAAGTTCTGCTGCCGTTACTCCAGTCAAATCAATATAATCTTGGAGCCATTTATATGAAACGAACATCGGTCGTCAACCTCCTATTTCTCGTGTAATGAAAATTGCTTTAAGAAACGAACATCATTTGTATAGAAATGGCGAATATCATCCACACCATATTTTAACATCGCAATTCGCTCTGGACCCATTCCGAAAGCAAAACCAGTGTATTTTTTTGAATCATATCCAGCCATCTCAAGTACGTTTGGATGAACCATTCCGGCTCCAAGGATTTCAATCCAGCCAGTTTGCTTACATACATTACAGCCATGACCACCGCACATTTTACAGGAAATATCCATTTCAACCGATGGCTCTGTAAATGGGAAGAAGCTTGGGCGTAAGCGAATCTCACGGTCTTGACCGAACATTTTTTTCGCAAAAACTTCAAGTGTTCCTTTTAAATCGCTCATGCGAATATTTTCACCGACAACCAACCCTTCAATTTGCATGAATTGATGGGAGTGAGTCGCATCGTCATTATCACGGCGATATACTTTACCAGGGCAAATAATTTTGATGGGGCCTTTGCCTCCATGCTTTTCCATGGTGCGGGCCTGAACCGGTGATGTATGAGTACGCATTAAAATTTCTTCAGTAATATAGAAGGAATCCTGCATATCACGGGCAGGGTGGCCTTTTGGCAGGTTTAACGCTTCAAAGTTATAGTAATCCTGTTCCACTTCTGGACCCTCGGCAATTTCGTAGCCCATACCGATAAACAAATCTTCAATTTCTTCAATAATTTTGGTTAATGGATGGTGACTGCCCGTTTTAATCGGACGTCCAGGAAGTGTTACATCAATGCTTTCAGATGCTAATTTTTCAAGAACAGCAGCTTCTTCTAGCTCTGCTTGTTTGGCTTCAATTTTTGAAGCAATGGCTTCTCTTACTTCATTAGCAAGTGCCCCCATAATTGGGCGCTCTTCTGCAGAAAGTTTCCCCATGCCTCGCAGCACTTCGGTAATAGGACCTTTTTTGCCGAGATAGGCTACGCGAATATCGTTTAATTCTTTTAGGCTTGAAGATTGTTCTACCTTTTGAATAGCTTCAGCCTGCAATTCCTTTAATCGTTCTTGCATTCTATTTCCTCCTTAATGGTTTATGTAATAGTTTCGAATGAGCGTTTTGGGAAAATAAAAAAACCCCACCCCTAAAAAAGGGACGAGGTATTAGTCGTGGTACCACCCTTGTTAACACATATGTAAGCCATTTGTGTTCACTTCATTCGGATAACGGCTTCTGCCGATGCATCTTTACATTATGAAAAATGGTCCCGATGCCAACTCAGGAGGTGAACTTCTTTTGTCTTTCCCATAAAAGTGCTTGCAGTCTCGGCACTTTCTCCCTGGATGTTCTTTGACAAAATACTTTTCTCCGTCATCGTTTTTGTATTATCAATATTGTTCAATATTATATACTAATTTTCCTTGTGTTTCAAATAATATAACAAAATTCCTGTTGCAACTGCGACATTTAATGATTCACTTTTGCCGAAGATAGGAATATATAGGTTGGCAGTGGTCTCAGCAAGAAGTTCTTGATTCACACCATTCCCTTCATTTCCAACGATTAAAGCAAATGAATCTGTAGGTGAAGTACTAGTATATGCTTCAGCCCCCTCAAGTGCTGTACCGTAAACAGGAATATTTTTTTCTCTCAATTGATTCGTCCATTGCAGCAAATCCCCTCTAATAATGGGAAGATGAAAATGGCTGCCTTGGGCAGAGCGCAGCACTTTTGAATTAAAAATATCTACACTGCCGCTGCCGACAATCACTGCATCGATCCCAGCAGCATCAGCCGTTCGAATCATGGTTCCAAGGTTACCCGGGTCTTGGACCGCATCAATCATAAGATAGGTTTTGGCATCGGACAAAGCTTCCGGTTGATTATCCTGTCGGCACACTGCAAATATCCCTTGGGAAGTTTCTGTTTCTGCGAGTTCTTTTTCGATTTCCTCTGTTACAGAAAATACCGGAGTAGAGCCAACATCCAGCCTCGATGGCATTCCAATCTTTTCAGAAACAATTACTTCTAATACTTGCTCCGGTTGCTTCAATGCTTCCTCTACCAAGTGATATCCTTCTATTAAATAGGTCCCTGAGCGGTCACGTTCTTTTTTGGTTAAAAGCTTTTTCCATTGTTTAACTTGTGGATTTTGCAAAGATTGAATGTATTTCAATTCTGTGATCCCCTTTAATTTACTCTGATTTTTCCATTATAGCCTAATTAAAATACATAATAAAACCAAATTTAGAAATAATAATAAGGAAATGTGTGAAAAAGGAGAGATTTGCGATGAACTTAAATTTACGAAATGCAATTATTCACAATGTTTCCGGAAATACACAGGATCAGTTGGAAGATACAATCGTGGATGCGATTCAAAGCGGTGAGGAAAAAATGTTACCCGGCTTAGGGGTATTATTTGAAGTAATTTGGCAAAATTCATCCGAAGATGAGAAAAAAGAATTGCTTACCACTCTTGAAAACGGCTTAAAACATTAATTTACAGGGCTGTCGACTTTTTAGAAGTCGATGGCCTTTTTATTGAAAAGGCTATGTTAATGAATACTGTTGATTTTTAAACCCTGTTGATAGGAGCGGAAGGCACGAAGACTCCTCGAAAATGCTAACGCATTTCCTTCGTGCGTGGGCAAATTCTAGGAAGATAATCAATGTCCTGTGGGAGTACGGTTCTGGAGAGACCCCGCAGGCGCAAGCGCCGAGGAGGCTCGCCGAAACGCCCACGGAAAGCGAAGTGCCTGGAGCGGAAATCAACATACAAGTTTAACAGAACCATTGAAAAAGGTTTTTTTTTTGCGGAAAATATAATTTTACTTGCAAAATATCTTTATTTACTTGCAACATACACCAATATACTTGCGAGACATTCCCTTTTTACTTGCAAAACATAGAAATCCCCCAGCTAGTAAAGCCAGGGGATTACAACTTTATTCAAAAGTTATCTTATCAACTGTCTCACGGTCAAGACGTTTGATGACTTCAACAATTAGCTTAACAGCATTTTCAAAATCATCACGATGCAGCATGGCCGCGTGTGAGTGGATATAGCGCGTTGCGATTGTAATTGCCATAGCCGGTACACCGTTATGGGTTAAATGGATTGAGCCGGCATCTGTACCGCCGCCTGGAATGGACTCATATTGATAAGGGATCTTTAATTCATCAGCAGTATCAGTGACAAAATCACACAAGCCTTTATGAGCCACAAGGGATGCGTCATATATGACAACCTGTGGTCCTTTACCCATTTTACTCATTGCTTCTCTTTCGGTAATTCCTGGAGTATCTCCAGC
Source organism: Neobacillus solisequens (assembly GCF_051233465.1). NCBI lineage: Bacteria > Bacillati > Bacillota > Bacilli > Caryophanales > Bacillaceae > Neobacillus > Neobacillus solisequens. The sequence goes on from NZ_JBKFGJ010000019.1 coordinate 6,265, forward strand.
GATACCAACGTCTACAGCAAAGCCAATATCCGGTTCAATTTTAGCTGTTGCCGTTTTGGCACCACGAAGGCCGACTTCTTCTTGGATCGTACCAACACCGTAAACAATGTTTGGATGGTCAACACCTTGGAGCTGTTTCATCACTTCAATGGCAATCGCACAGCCAATCCGGTTATCCCACGCTTTTGCTAACAGCATTTTTTCATTGTTCATTACCGTAAATTCAAAGTAAGGGACAATCATATCACCAGGACGAACGCCCCACTCGGATGCTTCCTCACGGCTGGAGGCACCGATATCGATAAACATATCTTTGATTTCTACCGGCTTTTTCCGCGCTTCAGCAGATAACACATGTGGAGGCTTGGAACCAATAATTCCGGTTACGTCACCTGTTCTTGTAACAATTGTAACCCGCTGAGCCAACATGACTTGGCCCCACCAGCCGCCAACAGGCTGAAAACGAAGGAAGCCTTTATCATCGATTTGGGTTACCATAAAGCCTACTTCATCTAAATGCCCGGCTACCATAATTTTTGGGCCGCCTTCTTTTCCAACCTTTTTGGCAATCAGACTTCCCAAGCCATCTGTGGTGATTTCATCTGCTAATGGTGCTATGTATTTTTTCATGACTTCGCGTACTTCACGCTCATTGCCGGGAATTCCCTTGGCATCCGTTAAATCCTTAAGCATTAACAGTGTTTCATCTAAATTAGGCATAATAAACCCCCTTTAATGTATGTACACTCTTATTATATCGGAACCCTAAATATTTTAACAAATTTTTCTGTTAATAATTATTTTGTTGTCTTTGATAATTTACTTCGTTTTTTGAAAAATATGCCTGTTCCATTTCCTCATAAGCAATTCCTAACAGGCTGCCAAGCTGAAAGTAGGCTGAGAATAATTTTAGGTAATTGGCTACATTTTTTTCTTTTTGAAATTGGCTGATCTGGTTATACACCTGCAAAAATTGTTCGGTGACATCAGCGATTTCCGGTTTTACGTCTAATTCCATTTTTTGTTTATCAAACCCGCATTCGATTCCGAGTGATAAAATAAAGTGCACTCCATCCACATATTCCTCAAGGATTACGGCTTTGGGGGAGGCCGGTTTTACACTCCAAAATTTAAAGCTGCGCGCTTCATTGGCCAATTCACCAAGTTCCACCAGTAAAGCTAGTACTTTTCTAGAAAATAAATCTTCGTTTTGAAGCTGATGCTTTTGCTCAATATGAGAGTCCAGAGCCTTTTGCATTTGGAACAATTTTTCGAGGTTCATTTATATTAGTCACTCCCTAAAAAAACGTTATTATAATAGGCAGTTGATTTCCGCTCCGGGCGCTTCGCTTTCCGTGGGCGTTGCGGGGAGCCTCCTCGCCGCTTAAGCGTCTGCGGGGTCTCCCCTGCCCCGTACTCCCACAGGAGTCTGCGCACCCTCCACTCCAATCAACTGGTGTATAATTATTAGTATACTTTACTATAACCATAGTTTTAAAAAAAGTATTAGTTCAATAATCGCCAGTAACGGGAACCCGAATTTGAAAGATGCATGTTTGGTCTTATGCCGGAATAGCTGCATACCTGCTGTGGTTCCGATCGCTCCGCCAAATAGTGCCACGAGCCACAGGGTTCGTTCCGGAATTCGGTACTGATGTTTTTCTGCCTTCTTTTTATCGACTCCCATAATGATAAATCCAATTAAGTTTATAATTAAATAGGTAATCAACACAATCATTTTGCCGTCTTGCATAGAATTCCCCACCTTATGAAAAACGCCATCCTCAATAGCGAGAATGGCGTTATGAAAAGTAATTACTTGTTTAATTGTTGCTTAGCAGCATCTGCTAATTGAGTAAATGCATTTGCATCGCTGATTGCTAATTCAGCAAGCATTTTGCGGTTTACTTCGATACCAGCAAGCTTTAAGCCATGCATTAAACGGCTGTAAGAAAGACCGTTGATGCGAGCAGCTGCATTGATACGAGTGATCCAAAGTTTACGGAAGTCGCGTTTTTTCTGACGACGGTCACGGAATGCATATTGTAATGATTTCATAACCTGTTGGTTAGCAACTTTGTATAATGTATGTTTTGAACCGTAATAACCTTTAGCTAATTTAAGAACCTTTTTACGACGCTTGCGCGTAACTGTACCGCCTTTTACACGTGGCATGTAATTTCCCTCCTATGATAAATCGATCTTCCTCGAGTTTATTTAACGTTTGTTAATAATTGACGAATACGTTTGAAATCGCCTTTTGAAACAAGACCAGCCTTACGAAGTTTACGCTTAGCTTTTGTTGACTTGTTTGCAAATAAGTGGCTTGTATATGCATGGTCACGCTTTAATTGACCAGTTCCAGTCTTTTTGAAACGCTTAGCAGCGCCGCGGTGAGTTTTCATTTTTGGCATTGGGATGTCCTCCTTATAACTTTTCGATTTTAGGTGCCAGGACAAGGAACATGCTTCGGCCATCCATTTTTGGATGAGACTCGATGGTTGCTACTTCCTTGCAGCTTTCAGCAAATCGGTCTAATACTTTTTGACCGATTTCTTTGTGGGTAATTGCTCTTCCTTTGAAACGGATTGAAGCTTTTACCTTGTCGCCTTTTTCCAAAAACTTAATCGCATTGCGAAGTTTTGTATTGAAATCATGCTCATCAATTGTTGGACTCAGACGTACTTCTTTAGTAGTAATGATTTTTTGATTTTTACGAGCTTCTTTGTCTTTCTTTTGCTGCTCAAATTTAAATTTGCCATAGTCCATAATCCGGGCTACCGGAGGCTTTGCGTTAGGCGCAACAAGCACTAAATCAAGATTTACTCTTCCGGCAATCTCAAGCGCTTCGATTTTAGTTTTAATTCCTAATTGTTCACCATTTTGGTCAATTAAGCGAACCTCACGAGCGCGAATACCCTCATTTACCAACATGTCTTTGCTAATAGTTAGCCACCTCCAAGGTTTCTTCACGAATACAATGTTCAAGTTAGAAAATCAGAATGGTCCACCCATAAACTGATTTGCTTACAGCAGTCTTAGTGGTTCCAAATAAAAAAGTGCGGATGAATACACCCACACTTTACGAAACAATAGTTATAAACTAAAATAGTCCACGTAAAACCTGCCAACTGCTTATTGCGTCAAATCAGGTGAGAAGCGGGTGCTTCTTCTTTTCTATAAAACGAGTATTCAATTTTTTACCTTAGTTACTATACCATAAACAAAGTAATTATGTCAAATAAACTCTTTTCATGACAACGAAATTCATTTTAACAAGAAACAATGAAATATTCAATAGTTATTTTAAAAATAAATGGGAGTCAATAGACCCCCAATTATTTCCATGATTAAAATTGAACCTCATCCTTCAATGCAGAAAGGAACTCGGCAAATGGTTTTGTTTCAGATTTTTGTTCACCATATTTACGGACATTGACAGCATTTTCTTCTACTTCTTTGTCGCCGACTACAAGCATATAAGGAATTTTTTGCATTTGAGCCTCGCGAATTTTATAGCCTATTTTTTCATCACGTCCATCTAATTCTACGCGGAAACCTTGGCTTTTCAGTTGTTCCTGTACTTTTCTTGCATACTCAAAATGCACGTCAGGCGACACTGGGATCACTTGCACTTGGACAGGTGCTAACCAAGTTGGGAATGCCCCTTTATATTCTTCAATTAAGTAGGCAACGAAGCGTTCCATGGTGGAAACAACCCCGCGGTGAACGACAACCGGGCGATGCTGTTTACCGTCTTCACCTACATAAGTTAAATCAAATCGCTCTGGTAATAGGAAGTCTAATTGAACAGTTGAAAGTGTTTCATCCTTACCTAAAGCTGTTTTTACTTGAACATCAAGCTTAGGGCCATAGAATGCAGCTTCCCCCTCTGCCTCGAAATAATCAAGACCTAGACCGTCCATTGCCTCTTTTAACATGCTTTGTGCTTTTTCCCACATGGCGTCATCATCAAAATATTTTTCAGTATCTTGAGGATCTCTGTACGATAAACGGAAAGAATAATCTTCTATATTAAAGTCTTTATACACATCCATGATTAATTGGACTACTCGTTGGAATTCTTCCTTAATCTGATCAGGACGGACAAAGATGTGGGCATCGTTAAGTGTCATCCCACGAACACGCTGCAATCCTGATAATGCTCCAGACATTTCATAGCGGTGCATTGTACCAAGTTCAGCAATTCGAATTGGTAGTTCACGATAGCTGTGAATCGCATTTTTGTATACCATCATATGATGCGGACAATTCATTGGACGAAGAACGAGCTGTTCATTGTCCATTTCCATAACAGGGAACATATCTTCATGGTAATGATCCCAGTGACCGGAAGTTTTATATAGATCGACACTACCCATGATTGGTGTATACACGTGGTCATAGCCTAGGCTAATTTCCTTATCAACAATATACCGTTCAACTGTACGGCGAATGGTAGCACCCTTTGGCAGCCAAAGCGGTAAACCTTGTCCAATTAACTGTGAATTCGTGAATAGGCTTAATTCTTTACCAAGCTTTCGGTGATCACGTTCTTTTGCTTCCTCAAGCAGGCGAAGGTGCTCCGCTAAATCTTCTTTTTTGAAAAAGGCAGTACCATATACACGCTGCAGCATTTTATTATCGCTGTTTCCGCGCCAATAAGCACCGGCTATATTAAGCAATTTAAATTCTTTGATTTTTCCAGTTGATGGAACATGTACGCCACGGCAAAGATCAAAAAATTCACCCTGTTCATAGATTGTCACTGTTTCATCATCAGGAATAGCCTCAATTAATTCTAGTTTGTAAGGATCGCCCGCTTCTTTAAAAAGCTGAACTGCATCTGCACGGCTTACTTCCTTACGAACCACTTCTAGATTTTCATTTACGATTTTAGCCATTTCTTTTTCAATCTTTGGAAGATCTTCAGGAGTCAATGACTCTTCGAGGTCCATATCGTAATAAAATCCACCTTCGATTACGGGTCCGACCCCAAACTTTGTATTTGGATAAAGTCGCTTCACAGCCTGTGCCATTAAGTGTGCTGTACTATGACGGAGCACCTCTAGGGCGTCCTCTGATTCAGGTGTAACAATTTCTATTGAACCATCCTCATGAAGTGGACGGCGAAGATCAACGATTTGTCCGTTTAATTTTCCGGCAATGGCTTTTTTCTTTAAACCTGGGCTAATTGATGCCGCAATATCTTCCGTTGTTGTCCCTTGTGGAAACTCCTTTACCGCTCCATCAGGGAACGCAATTTTTACAACGTCTGACATAATGAATTCCTCCTATTAATTAGTGCGCACTTTCGGGAATTGGGACCTTCAAAGGCGCTTATAAAAAAATAAAAAACCCGTCCCTGGAATAGGGACGAGTTATCATAAACACGTGGTTCCACCCAATTTTTCAATTTACTTGCCTTTATAGGCATAAGCCAATTGACTTTGGTCAGATAACGGCTGTTTCCGTCAACAAATACTTGCTTCAAAAAGAAGGGTTCCCTGTTGAAGTTTAAAGGTGGTAAGTACTTCTTTCGTGTTAGGAAGCTTTCAGCCAGTGGCCCCCCTCTCTTTAAACCGTAAAAAAATACTGTTATCCTTATCATCACTTTTACTTGATACATTTAAGTCTATCCTGTTATGTAGGTTATTATAATGATTACATTTTAAAAAATCAAGGTTCACGGGTCCAATCAAATAAATTATTTCAACCATTCCATTTTTCAGCCATGATTTTCAGCTGAATATTGGTCGCCATTGCCGTTCTGGACACTTCGAAGAGCCCCATAAGGCTTAATAATGACTCTTTCTTCAAAAATATTTTTAATAGTTCTCACTAACGGAGCTTCAGCATCTTTTGCATATAAAAAAATAGTAGTTGGGGCAATTGATAGTAAGGGAGCAATTGTAGTTGAATCAACATAAACGGGATGATTCACAAGCAATTTTCGATCAATCATTCTTGTCAGTTCACTGCGCTTCATTTCAACGAAATCTTGATTAAAGAAGGTAATTTCCTCATCAAATAACAGATGAAGGATGTCCATTTTCGATTCACGGCTGGCCAAAAAGTCCCTTAGCATATGAACAAACATCTGATAATCCTGCTCCATTTTGTATTCATCGATTGACACTTCTACATAACTCTCCAGCAATTGACGAAAGACCTGAAGCCTGAATGTGAAAAATGAATCAAATGAAAATGAGATCTTTTCCTGAAATACATAGTCAATCGCTTCACGAATTTCAGCTTCTTCATTTACTTCCCGTATAAAAACAGACAAATCTTCTCTTTTTCCTTCTAGAATGGAATGAAGTATATCCAATATTTGCTGTTGTTCTTCATCATCAGTAAAATAAAATTGTTGCGCCAGGATCTCCTTGAACCAATCGTCACGCTTTACATATGTGATAAATTCAAAAAAGGCATTTTTTACCTCATTCAAAAAGAATTCAGTATAGGACCCTTCAAAAATTTTCACTATATATCGATCTTCTAATAGAAGAATATTCTCACTATCCTGATTATGTTCCAGACGTGCTAATAAGTACTCATAAAACCGTACCGCATCTATTCTATTTTGGAAGATGATTTCTACCAACCAAATCCCCCCTCTACAAAAAATATCTGTTCTAATATATATGGGGGTCTTGGCCAAAATAGAATCTCGTCTTATATGCTCCGTATAAAAAACACCTTAGAAACAATTCTAAGGTGTTAGGCTCGACGGTTTGGTCCCTCTACCAGGACCGGTTCACTTAGTGCCCGGATTCTTTCCATAATTCTTAGGGCCTTCATTTGTTCTTCATCGCCTCGCTGATTTTGTGAAAGTTGGCGTGCCAAACCCTGAAAATCATAATTGGAGGTAAAAAAAGTAGGCAGCCCTTCAAGCATTCTGTATTGTAAAATAGGTCCTAAAATCTCATCCCGAGTCCAGCTTGAAATCATCTCAGCCCCAATGTCATCAAGCATAAGCACAGGTTCTTTTTTTACGGCTTCAATTTTCTCATTTAAAGTAGAATCTGCAATGGAACTTTTCAATTCTCTAAAAAGTTCAGGAACATAAACAATCATGGATGATATTTTCTTTTTGGCAAGTCTATTGGCGACGGCCCCTAACAAATAAGATTTTCCAACACCAAATTTACCGTGAAAATATAAACCTTTTGTGGTTTTTCCTTGTTCAAAGTTTACTAAAAAGGCGGCTGCCTTCTGAGCTGCTGCAATCCTGTCATTATCATGTTCAAAGTTCTCAAATGTAGCATTTAAAATATCTCTCGGAACGTATAAACTCTTGATTAAGCTTTCATTTTTTCGCTTTTCATCAGCAATAACTTTCCTTGGGCAGCGGTCATAATGAACATCTATGGCATTTCGAGTCACGATTAACTCAGGCTGATATCCCTTTAGCATATTCACACAACCATCAAGACTTTCACATTTAGCGCATTCCTTGCTTTGGTTAATATATTCAAAAAGCTTGTTAATACTTTTTTCAATCATTTCCTCTGTAAGCTGGTCATGGTTTTCCCTAATAAAGGATCTGACATCTGGATGAGCTAATGTGTCTTTCCGCATTTTTTCATAGCGCTTCTGAAAACTTTCACTTGATGCTAACCGTTTCAGTGTTTGGTTAATTTTTTCCATACATTATCACCTAATCATCAAATGCCTTAAGCATTTCTTCAATTTCCCGCTTTTTCGCCTCTAAATCATCGTTTTCTTCGTTTTCTGCTTTTGGTCCGCTTTCCGTTATTTTAGCCTTTGCTTCTTCAAACCAATCCGGCAAGAATTCTTTCCGATTTGTCTTTTTCTTTGTGAACTTTTCTGTTTTTGTTGTTTTATTACTATTATACACATTCCGCGCATGGTCAACTGCTTCTTTTACCGTCTTAAAGCCTTTTCTGGCCCATTGTCCGGCAATTTTCTCAACATATGCTTTAGTAAAACTACTGTCACTAATCTGCATGACATACCAAATAAGAACATTAACCACACCAGGTAAAAGCTTTTGTTTAATCATAATTTCTTCAATGATTTTAAGGTCGGAAGCAGGAGGTTCTCCCCCGTTTGATAAATTTCTTAAAACCTCTAATGGTGAAGTAGTTTGAAAGTACTGTATTAACTTTTCGTCTTTTGTTTTCGGTTCCTTCATCTGAACTCTATGTTGTTCAGGCTGGATCCGTTCAATCAGGCTTGGCAACTGGTCGTAATGGACAAATTGATACCAATCGCGAGCTGCTTTTCTTAGCTCTTCGATATCAATCTCATCATTTTCGTTTAGGGCTGCCAGAATAAGTTTCTTCATTTCAATGGCATCAACACTATAAAGAAAGGCGAGGTTACTAATGATTTCTTTCACCCTTGGAGTAATCGCCCGCTTCGGAACAAGCGATTCATTTAACCCAGACAGGAGCAAGTCAAAATCAAATGTGTTGATATCGATTTGAACTCCCTTTACTTCACTTCTGCCTATAAATCGTTCTTGTTCAGCAGGCTCCAAATCGGTGGAAGCATCCTGAAGATATTGAAGACTTCCGGGGGTTGCAGAGGCAAAAACCTCCTGAAAGGCCTTTGTAACCTCTTGATAGTCTTGATCCTTTGGCAGCTGCTGATCAGAAAAGAACCGTTTTAATCGGGCATAATGGGTTTTACCAATTTTTCGATAAAGATAGATATTTAACATCCCGTCTAAAAAGAATTGCTCTGGATGAAGGGGTGGGTAGAGTTCATATATAAAAGAACGTTCTTCGTCACTCGTTTTCACGTATGTTTTTAGTAATCCTATACCTTCTAGCTTCAGGCGGGCTTCATAAATCTCCTTCATGTTGACTCCGAGCAGATTCATCAGCAGATGATGGGTGGAGGACTCAGACCATAGTCTGTTATCCTCAAGTTCAGCCCAGAGTGTCATGTAGAGGCTAAAGCAAGTTGACCCAAGCAAGGGCTGATATAAAAATGTTAGTACTTTACGGTCATATTCATGAAGCAGCCCATTTGCTGACACAATGTAACGATCGATAGGAAGAATCTCCTGCCAATGCCGGGTCATATCATCAAACCTTTCATTTTATTATGCTAAATCCCTTTTAAACTAGGCTGTTGATTTCCGCTCCCATCAACAGGTTAAAAATCAGCGTTGATTTTCATTCAACAACTGAAAAAAGAGCCAAAGTCCTTCTTTAGCTCTCTCTAGGATTTCTCTTTCTTAATGAGTTCTTTTAGTTCCTCGATAAACACATTAATATCTTTAAATTGGCGATAAACAGAAGCAAACCGGACATAGGCAACCTCATCCACTTGTGCCAACCTGTCCATAACCATTTCACCAATGTCATCACTTTTAATTTCAGAGATCCCCTGACTTCGAAGTGCCTTCTCGACACCGTGGGTAATATCCTCCAATTGTTTCAGAGCAACCGGACGCTTTTCACAAGCTTTAATCAGTCCCCTAAGGATTTTATCCCGACTAAATTCCTCTCTGGTACCTTCTTTCTTTACCACAATTAATGGGATTTCCTCGATCTTCTCAAAAGTGGTAAAGCGATAACCGCATTCTTCGCATTCTCGTCTTCTTCTTGTTGCACGGCCTTCATCAATGGGTCGTGAATCAAGAACACGTGTACCATAATGCTGACATGAAGGGCATTTCATCGTCGCATCAACTCCAAATCTAAACAATCAATAGGCAAAAACTTTAGTTTATATCAATACTATCATATAAAAAACAAACCCTTTGTACAAGTAAAAAAGTACTGCTTGTTACTTGGTTCCAATATTCGTATGTAATTGATTAAGTCGGTGATAGTAAGAATCAAGGCGATTTTTCAAATCTGAGTATGTTCCGAGAAACGAAATTTTCTCAGTGGAAATAGTAAAATCCACTGCCGTCTCCATTGAGCTAACGGAAACAGCTGTTACAATCAAAAAACAATCAAACGGTTTCGAAATCTCAACAGCAATTTCTCCCCGCTCTTTTGAAACAGTGGTGATTTGGCAATCTGCATCTTCTTTAAACATTTTTTCAAGCGAATCAAATACCTGATTGAACGCAGCTTTATAGTAATGAGTTTTTAATGTCTCTTCCGTTTGTTGTTCATCTGTTTCAATTTCTCTTTTAAACCGATTAAATAAACTTAGCATTATGGTCATCATACCACTCCTAGTCGAATCTTGTTTATCTTTAGTGTACAACAACACAGGAAAAATATAAAAAGTCTCCCTTCATATTTGACGAAAATAGAATAAAAAAAGCTGCCCTTTTGGCAGCTTTTAACATGTAACTTTATCCAACCTTCACTTGATTGGTTGTTGCTATTTTTTCAGCAACATAAAGGCATAAATCGTTTACACGGGTAGAATATCCCCACTCATTATCGTACCATGCTAAGACTTTAACTTTTCTCGTTCCCATTACCATTGTTGACAATCCGTCAATAATGGCAGAATGCGCGTTTGTATTAAAATCTACGGAAACTAGCGGCTCAACAGTGAATCCAAGAATTCCTTTTAAAGAACCATTTGATGCATTCTCAAAAGCTCTATTTATATCATCTACCGTTACATCCTGCTTTAAATCTACGACAAGGTCAACAAGAGAAACGTTCGGTGTTGGCACCCGAAGTGCCATTCCATGCAATTTTCCCTTTAAATGCGGCAATACAAGTGATAATGCCTTTGCTGCCCCAGTTGTTGTCGGAATAATTGATTGTCCACAGGCGCGGGCACGACGAAGATCCTTATGAGGATTGTCAATGTTTTTTTGATCATTTGTATAAGCATGAATGGTTGTCATTAATCCGCTTTCGATGCCAAATTGGTCATCCAACACTTTCACTACAGGTGCCAGACAGTTTGTTGTACAAGAAGCATTTGAAATAATATCATGCTTTGTCACATCAAACATTTCTTCGTTCACACCCATAACAATGGTAACATCTTCATTTTTTCCAGGCGCAGTTAAGATTACTTTTTTTGCTCCAGCATCCAAATGCAATGCAGCTTTTTCTCTGGAGTTAAATTTCCCAGTTGCCTCAATTACAATGTCAATACCTAACTCTTTCCATGGTAATTGTTCAGGATTGCGGTTGCTTAGTAATTTAACACGTTTGCCATTGACTAATAATTCATCATCTAAAGGAATCACTTCTCCTTGAAATGTTCCGTGATTGGTATCATATTTAATTAAATGTGCTAACGTTTCAGCTGGATAACTAGCATTGATCGCTACCACATCAAATTTATTTTCAAGGATTGCTTGTCTAAAAACCATCCTTCCAATTCTCCCAAAACCATTTATTGCTATTCTTGCTTTCATTTTACGGCCCCTTCCGTATTAGTGTTATACTTTTTATCTCGTATTGTTGTAATTAGTATAACATATTTCGCTTTAAATGTGATAAATAAATGGCGGATTTTTTAATGTTTTATAATTCTGAAAAATAAGCACAAAAAAATAGGGTGCCCCAAGAGAAGATTTTCCTGAGGTAACCCTATTTGACACAATTAATCCGGTGATTATAAAGTGATTCCCCACCCAGTTAGCACCTCGAATAATTGTTTTTCTGTTTCTTCAATGGTTCCGTTATTATTGATGACCGCATCCGCCAATTGTACTTTATCTTTTAAAGGCATTTGTGAATGTATTCTTGCTTGGGCATCTTCAGTTGATAATTGGTTTCGTTGGATCAATCTTTGCAATTGTGTTGGTTCATCGACATAAACGAGAATGGTTTTTTCCACCATAAACGTCAGTTTGCTTTCAAACAGTAAAGGAATATCGAGTACGATTACTTTTTCCTTGTTCTTTATGCCTTCTTCTATCCTCTGTTTCATTCGATTCCGTACTTCCGGATGAACAATTTGATTTAACAGTTGCCTTTTTTTAGCATCGTGGAAAATAATAGATCCGAGTTTTTCGCGATTAATTCCTCCATCTGGCAATAGGACATCACATCCGAATTTTTCCACTATTTTCAAATATGCAGGTTCCCCTTTTTCAACAGCCAAGCGGGATTCCACATCTGCATCTACGACCCGAATATCCCACTTCTTAAACATGTTGGATACCGTGCTTTTTCCGCTGGCAATACCTCCCGTTAACCCAATGACTAAAGACATTTTTTGATCCTTTCTATGTTTCTATATCTTCCAGATTCCAATAATAATTAATAAAACTCCTGGTATAAAAGTAAATCTTTGAATCCATTCAAACCTATGAAATATAGCTCCACATTTTATCCCAAAAAAGACAAATAATGAGCTCATGCCGGCAATGGTAATGGCCAAACTTAATGGTGAATACCCCAACATTGCGGCTCCAATTCCAGCTCCAAAAGAATCCAATGACAACGCAAACCCTAGCATAAGCGCTTCAATTCCCGTAATCGTACCTGAACGGTCAAAATCAGCCGACATTGGTTTTTTTAAAATATTAATAGCCAAACCAAGTGAGCGTATTTCAAAATTTACGATTGTCTTTTCATGTTCCAGTGTTTCTTTTTCTTTCTCAGGTCTAAAAAATTGCACAATCACCCATGCTCCAAGCGCAATTAGAATGATTCCCCCAATACTGGCAGTTACTCTTGGGGATAGAACTTTATCCAAGGCATGACCGATTGACATAGCAACCATTAGAGAAACAGCTGTACAGGTTGCGATAATCAATATAGACTTGAGCGGAATAACCATTTTTCTTAAACCATACGTAAATCCAACGCTAAAGCTGTCAAGGCTTAAAGCAAAAGCTAATAGGATAAGCGAGAAAAACTGTGCCATGATGTCTGGGACTCCTTCCTCAAAATCACTAAGATAGTATATGGAAAGAGCCCATCCAATGTTATTAAAGGTTTTTAGCTTACCGGAAATCCACTAATTTTTTGGCAATTTGGACAATAATGGGTTCCCCTGCCGCCTACTGTGATTTTCTCAAGCGGGGTACCGCACCGTTTACATTCCTCACCTTTTCGACCGTATGCAAATAACTCAAGTTGAAACATTCCGATTTCCCCCTGTGAATTTACATAAGACCGAATCGTGCTTCCGCCCATTTTCACTGCTTCACTCAGGGTAGCAATAATTTCTTTATGAAGTATGGTCACTTCCTCTTCTGTCAGAGAGCTGGCGATTCGCTCAGGATGAATCGCGGAACGGAAAAGAGCCTCATCCACATATATATTGCCTAACCCAACGAGCAAATTCTGGTCTAACAAGGCTGGTTTGATTTTTCTGCTTGTTTGCTTCAGTTTTGCTTCCAAGTATTCTTTTGTAAATTCCTCGGAAAAAGGCTCAGGCCCCAGTTGTACTAGCGGGGGTTTTAAAAATTCCTCACCTTTTTTATATAAATGCATCGTTCCGAATTTACGGACATCCCGATAACGTAATTCGGTTCCATCCGAAAAGTGGAATATTACATGGGTATGCTTATCTGACGGCTCGTCCTTTGAAAAGAGACCATACCTTCCTTCCATCCTCAAATGGGATACTAAGGCATAATGGTTCGTATAAAGGATTAGAAATTTCCCTCTTCGCCCAACATCCTCAATCGTTTCCCCTTTTAAGGCATCCATAAATTGCTCTGTCTCCACCGGACTTTTTATGATTTTAGGCCAGTTAATCGTTATGCTCTGAATAGTTTTGTGTAGCACTAGATTTTTTAATGTTTTACGAACCGTTTCCACTTCAGGAAGTTCAGGCATGGCAAATCCCCCTTTGCTGTCTTCTTACTTTGCATCAAACCAGGTAGGTCCGTAAGCATAATCAACCTTCAATGGAACGGCAAGCTCTACGGCATTCTCCATTACAAGAGGTACCAATTCTTTCAATATGTCAATTTCTTCTTCAGGTGCTTCAAAAATTAATTCATCATGTACCTGCAATAACAATCGTGTTTTTAATCCTTTGTCCTTCAAGGCATCATCCATATCAATCATGGCTTTTTTGATAATGTCAGCTGCACTGCCCTGAATGGGCGTATTCATCGCTGTTCTTTCCGCGAAACTTCGCAGGTTAAAATTCCGGCTTGTTATTTCAGGGATATATCTTCTTCTTTGCAATAGCGTTGTCACATACCCTTTTTGTTTGGCTGAATGAATAATGTCATCCATATATACTTTAACACCAGGGAAGCTATTCAGATATCTGTCGATAAATTGGGCCGCTTCCTTTCTGGTGATCCCTAAATTCTGAGATAAACCATAGTCACTAATCCCATAAATGATTCCGAAGTTAACTGCCTTAGCTTGCCTGCGCATATTTGAAGTAACCTCGTCCTTCGAAACATGGAATACGTCCATTGCGGTTTTCGTATGAATATCCAAATCTTCTTTAAATGCTTCAATTAATTTTTGATCTTCGGAAATATGAGCCATTACCCTTAACTCGATTTGTGAATAATCCGCTGCAAAAATAACCCAGCCTTTTTCAGATGGTACAAAGGCCTGGCGGATTTTTCTTCCTTCTTCTAGACGTATAGGGATGTTTTGCAGGTTAGGGTCAATCGAACTTAATCTACCTGTTGCTGTTAATGTCTGTTGAAACCTTGTATGAACTTTCTCTGTTTTTGGATCGATGACTTTAAGCAGCCCTTCTATGTAAGTAGATTGTAATTTTCCCAATTGGCGGTACAGAAGGATATGCTCAATAATTTCATGATGTGGCGCTAATTTTTCAAGGACATCAGCTGAAGTGGAGTGCCCTGTTTTTGTCTTTTTAAAGGTCGGTAGGTTTAATTTTTCAAATAGAATAACGCCTAATTGCTTTGGTGAATTAATATTAAACTTTTCCCCGGCCAACTCACAGATTTTTTCTTCCAATTCGATTAATCTGTTGTTGAGCTCACGTCCCATGGATTGTAGCCGTTCTTTTTCCACCTTGATTCCACATGATTCCATATCTGCTAAAATGAGTGATAAAGGCATTTCAAGGTCTTTAAATAATTCATATTGTTCATTTGTCTTTAATTCATCTTCAAGCCTTGTGTGCAGCTCTGACATAGCGATCCCTTTTCGGACGAGATGCGCCGCAAGATCTTCTTTCTCTGGTATCCCTCGTTTAGCACCTTTCCCGTAAAAGGATTCATCTGATTGGATATTCACAATATGGTATGTCTTCGCAATCGCCGCCAAGTCTTCCATTGTTTCCGATGGATTTAGTAAATAAGCAGCCATCAAAATATCGAATTCTGTTCCTTTTAAATGAATGTCATATCTTCTTAATGAAACTTCAGATCGCTTCGCATCATAAACTATTTTCGTTTTCCTTTCATCTTCAGCCCACTTTTTAAACACTTCTGATTGCAATGCAAGTTTAGTTGGCAAATAGAAATTTCCCTTTTCATTTACAAGAGAAAACCCAATGAGATCCGCATAATGATAATTATCATCTAACATTTCAACATAAAAATAATTTTCGTTCGCAAAAAGATCTTCGGTAATCTCATCGGGAATTATGTATTCAACTGCTTCAAGCTCCAGCTGTACCTGCTCGGCCGGATCTTGTCCCATTTTTTCCAATAATGTAGAAAAGCCCAATTCTTTATATAGGCTAACAACTTTTTCCCTTTCTGGTCCTTCAAACGAAATAGACTCCAAAGTTACATCGATTGGAGCCTGTCTTTCTATTGTGGCAAGCTGTTTACTCATTAACGCCTGACCTTTAAATTCTGCTAGTTTTTCCTTCAGCTTTGCTCCGCTTACATTTTCGATGGATTCATACAAATTCTCAAGCGTGGAAAATTCTTTTAGAAGCTTGATGGCCGTTTTTTCTCCCACTCCAGGAACACCAGGGATATTATCAGATTGATCTCCCATGAGACCTTTCATATCAATAATTTGTTCAGGTGTAAGACCATACTTTTCCATGACATGCATAGGGGTGTATTGTTCAATATCTGTAATCCCTTTGCGGGTAATGCCCACCGTCGTTTTCTCAGATGAAAGCTGAGTTAAATCCTTATCTCCGGAAATGACCTTAATTTCAAAGTCCTCTTTTTCAGCAATGGCCGAGAGAGTACCGATAATATCATCTGCTTCATAATTCTCCAGTTCATACCTTGAAATTTGATAGGCATCTAAAAGGTCACGAATAAATGGAAATTGCTCTGATAATTCTGGAGGCGTTTTTTGCCTGCCACCTTTATACTCCTCAAACGTTTTATGACGGAAGGTTGTTTTCCCAGCATCAAACGCAACAAGTATATGAGTAGGTTTTTCCTCCTCAATAATTTTCATTAGCATCATTGTAAATCCATACACTGCATTAGTATGGATTCCTTTATCATTATTTAGGAGTGGAAGTGCAAAAAATGCACGGTAAGCAATACTGTTACCATCAATTAGCACTAACTTCTTTTTTTTCAAATCATTCACCATCCATTATCATTTTAACTTTTTAGGAAGTTCAATGATAAATTCACTGCCCTTGCCAAGATCACTTTTCACACTAATATTACCGTGATGCGCCTCCACTAAGTGTTTTACAATTGCCAAGCCCAAACCCGTCCCACCGGAATTGCGGCTCCGATCACGATCAACACGATAAAACCGTTCAAAAATGCGCGGAATTTCTTCTTTATTAATACCGATTCCGGTATCAAGCACATGAATTCGCACTTCTTCAACCTGTTCTAATAAATACACTTTCACAATACCGTTTGGAGGTGTGTAGATGATTGCATTGCTAATTAAATTGATAAAGACTTGTTTCAGTCGATCACGATCACCATCCACAGTTACTTCAGAGAGATTACAATAAAATTGCAAGTCAATATTCTTTGCCTGAGCCTTCCCATCAAGCAAAGTCATCACATCATTGAGAAGGTGGTAAAGATCAACTTTCTGTATGTTTAGGATAAAGCCTTGCTGTTCAATTTTTGACAGCTCCAATAAATCATGAACCAGTGTTTGTAATCTAATGCTCTCTTTTAATATGATGGACAAAAAGGCTTCTAGTGTTTCTTTATTATTCATGGCTCCGTCCAATAAAGTTTCCGTAAATCCTTTAATGGAAGTAATCGGGGTTTTTAATTCATGAGAGACATTTGCTACAAAATCCTTCCGCATCTGCTCCAAGTTCTTTAACTCAGTGATATCATGAAATACTAGCAGAACTCCTTTCCACACATGGTTAGTGCCGATAATTGGAATTCCGTAGACAACGAAATATTTTCGTTGAATTTCCAAAGGAATCATCAATTGTTTATTCACTTTTTGCTCCGTACGGAAAACCTCAGCAACAATTTGACAGATTTCCTTTTGCTCAATTACTTCATAATAAAGCTTGTTTAAATATTGGGAACCATTCACGTGAAAGAGATCACTAAACCCCTTATTGATTAGGCCAATATAGCCCCGGCTGTCAATTAAAATCAACCCGGCCCCCATATTTTCAATCAGAGCAGTTAACCGATCCTGTTGTATTTCCTGTGATTTCACCAACTCTTGAAGATTTTCTGCTAACATATTGATCGAAGTTCCCAGCATGACGGTTTCGTCTAAGCGACCCACTGTCGTTCTGGCCCGATAGTTTCCTTTTGCCAGTTCAATCGCAACGTTGGTCGCGTCTTCAATCGGTTTTGTGTACCTGGTGGTAATTCGTATCGATAGAAAAAGTATGAAAAAAATAGCAATGCCTAGGCAAATGGAAAGATAGAAAAAGATTTCTGCTTTGATCTGGTCATTTAATGTCTCAATATAAGAGATTTTAAATAATTGCCCTAACAATACCCCAATACCAATCAGTACTAAAATGATTAATATAAACAATGCAACAAAAATTTTTTTCCGAAACTTGGTCATTCTACCTTAGGCCCCTCAAGTTTGTATCCCAAACCACGAACTGTCTTTATGTATACTGGCTTTTTCGTATCCTCCTCTATCTTTTCCCTCAGATGGGAAATATGTACGTCAACAATTCTAGTATCGCCCGCAAAATCATAATTCCAAACAGCACTCAGCAATTGATCGCGAGTTAAGACCCGGCCTTTATTTTGGGCCAGATAGATTAAGAGCTCAAATTCCTTTAAGGTTAGCTCAAGAAGTTCTTCTTTATAGAAGGCTTCAAATTTTTCTGGATAAAGAGTTAAACTGCCAATCAAGATCTGTTGAGCTTCACTTTTATTTCCTTCGGAGTCATCATTTTGAATTTGTGACCTTCTTAGAATTGCCTTAACCCTTGCGATTACTTCCCTAGGGCTGAATGGTTTCACCATATAGTCGTCTGCCCCAAGTTCTAATCCTAATATTTTATCAAATTCATCGTCTTTTGCTGTCAACATTAAAATGGGAGTCATAACTTTTTCCTGTCTGAGCTGCTTGCAAACATCCATTCCATCCAATTTTGGCAGCATCAGATCTAAAATGATGATATCTGGATACTCAACCTCAGCGAGTCTTTTTCCTTCCATCCCGTCCATAGCGGTAATCACTTCAAATCCAGCTTGCTTCAAATTATACTGGAGCAACGTAACAATCGACTGTTCATCATCTACAACAAGTACTTTTGTTTTCATAATCTCCCCCATAAAATTCCAAACTAAGGTTATTTTCTTTCATTATAATATAAATCTGGGAAGAATACTTGTTTGGATACCTTTACCATACAAAGTTAGTAAATCTGTTTGCAATGGAAGCTTTTCTACACATTTATGCTGTAAAAATAAAATATTTTTTCAAAAATATGGAATGATAAAAATGGGTGATATATATGTGGGAATCTATAGTTTCGAAACTTCCTGATTGGCTAGTATTAATACAGGCAATGATTACCTTCCTTGTCCCATTTTTAATTTCACGTCTATTTATGTGGATTAACAGCCTTAAGGAGAGGGTATAAACGAATGGAAGAATCAGCGAAGCCGTTATCAGGAAAAATTAAAAATGATTTAGAGTTGGTTAAATCAGAAATAGGTCATAATTCAGATCTAAATATTCGCGAGTTTTATATCGGTACTACCGGTATTCCGGCAGCAATCATATTTCTGAGCGGACTTTCAGATAAAGATTTGATTGATAAACATATCTTACACTCTTTGATGTTACAATTCCCTGAAAGTTATCAGGGAAATATAAAGGAATTCATTAGGTATCAAGTACTTTCTATCAGTGGAATAACGGAAGTTAAGAATGTAAGTGACCTAGCTTCCAAAGTTATGGCAGGTTCCACTGCCCTATTAATAAACCAGGTGGCTGGAGCACTCATTCTCAATACGACGAAATCGAAAAGTCGCAGTATTGAAGAACCTGTTTCTGAAGCATTGGTTCGTGGACCAAGGATTGGCTTTACCGAAATTTTAACGGATAATACTGCCATTTTAAGACAAAATGTGAATAATCAAAACCTGTCAATCCACAATTTTCAAGTAGGGAAACAGGCAAAAAAAGAACTTGCTATTGTTTTTATGGAAGATATTGCCGACTCTGAATTGGTAGAAGAGGTCAAGAAGAGGATCAGGAAAATCGATATTGATGATTTACTTGAGTCGGGATATGTTGAGCAATTGATTGAAGATAATTTCATTAGTCCTTTTCCTCAGGTACAGAATACGGAACGTCCTGACAGAGTGATCGGGGCTTTAATGGAAGGAAGAGTGGCCATCATTTTGGATGGGACACCTTTTGCTTTGATTGTTCCCGTCACATTCAATATGTTACTTCAATCTCCGGAAGACTATTATGAACGTTGGTTGCCTGGAACCTTAATTCGGCTTTTGCGTTATTTTGGAGCATTCTTATCATTATTTAACCCCGCTCTGTATATCGCTTTTATTTCTTTTCATCCCGGATTGATTCCAACCAAATTGGCTTTGTCGATTGTCGGTACTAGAGAAGGTGTTCCCTTTCCTGCATTGATTGAGGCATTGATCATGGAAATTTCCATTGAAATATTACGTGAAGCAGGTTTGCGCTTGCCTAAACCGATTGGCCCTGCCATGGGGATTGTTGGCGGTCTCATCATTGGGGAAGCAGCTGTGCAAGCAGGAATTATCAGTCCCATAATGGTCATTGTTGTATCATTAACCGCCATATCATCTTTTGCAATTCCACAATATAGCGTCGGGATTACATTACGTATACTGCGCTTTTTGGCAATGATCTGTGCTGCCCTGTTAGGGTTATATGGGATTATCCTATTTTTCCTATTACTGTGCATTCACTTAGTGAAATTGAAAAGTTTTGGCGTCCCATACTGCAGTCCAGTTGTTCCTTACCGATTAAGCGACTGGAAGGATCTTATGGTACGTGTACCAATAGGTATGATGAAACGCCGTCCAAAAATTCTTGACCCAAAGGATTCAGTCCGAAAAGGATGATAATTGCCATATTATAGGGGGAACAAAGCATGAAAACAAACCCTAAAGACCTATTAACCACCCCTCAAGCTGTGGTAATTCTAATTAATTATGTACTGGCTGCAGGGATCCTGACACTTCCCCGATCATCTGTTGATAAGGTGAAAACACCTGATGTTTGGATTTCTGTGATACTGGGAGGATTAATCTCATTTATGGCCGGTTTCATCATGGTTAAATTAAGCCAACAATTCCCAGAAAAAACCTTTTATCAATACAGCAAGGAAATCATTGGAAAATGGCTAGGAGCCATACTTGGTCTGCTTATGGTTGGTTATTTTTTGTCGCTCGCCGCATATGAAGTAAGAACACTTGCTGAGGTAACCGGATTTTTCTTACTTGAGGGCACCCCAATCTGGGCAATTATTATGCCTTTTATGTGGCTTGGCCTATATTTAATTATAGATGGCATTAATCCCATTGCCCGTTTATTTGAAATTATTTTCCCCATTACTGTGGTGGTTTTTTTGCTCGTTACCTTTTTAAGCATAGGCTTATTTGAACTGGATAATCTTCGTCCTGTTTTAGGGTTGGGTATCATTCCAGTATTAAAGGGGGTAAGTACAACGGTAATGGCATACTTAGGACCAGAAATTATGTTAATCATGGTCTCCTTTATGCAAAAGCCTAAAAAAGCCATTAAAGTATTAACGATTGGAATTTCAATATGTATGTGTTTTTACATTATAACTGTAGTGATGGTCATTGGTGCATTATCAATTGATGGAACAGCCTCAAGAACCTGGCCTACCATCGGGCTGATACGAAGCTTTGAAATTCAGGGGTTAATTTTTGAACGCTTTGAGTCCATGTTACTCGTTATTTGGATTATGCAAATCTTCGCAACCTTTATTGTCACTTATTATGCTGCCACTTTAGGATTGGCCCACATTTTCAATAAAAAGATGAAACCATTTATGTTTGGAGTTTTGCCTTTTATATATATAATTGCAAGATATCCTCAAAATTTAAATATGGTCTTTAAATTTGGCGATTATATTGGCTGGTCGGCCCTGTTCTTATTTGGCGGAGTTCCACCATTATTATTTGTAATCTCTAAACTTAAGGGAGCTAAACATGAAGCAAAGAACTCTTAAAACCTTGTTTCTCTCATCTTTTTTACTCTTTTCTTTAACAGGATGCTGGAGCAGTAAAGAAATTGAAGAATTAGGTTTTGTAGCAGGGACTGCAATGGATTTGAAAAAAGAAGATCCTTTTAAAGGAGACATGGAAGGACCAAATGAGGGCAGTTCTAAACAAATAAGCTTGACACTGACAAACCAGTTCTTCACAGCCCAGACTAATAGCCAAAACACTCAAAAAGGTGGATCCCAAAAATCATACCAAAATATTACTGAATCTGGACATTCCGTTATATCAGTATTGCGAAAAATGGTGTTAAAAAATGAAAAACGTTCATTTGGCCAACATTCAAAGGTCATTGTCATCAGTGCGGACCTTGCACGGAAAGTAAATCTGCAGAAATTATTAGATTTTTTTCTAAGAGAAGTAGAAATTAGACAAAGCAGTTATATTTTTATTGCCAAAAACAGTGCTAAAAAAACTCTCGAAACAAAAGAATCAAGCGTCATTCCTGCTTACCATTTATTTCAAATAACGAAAAGCCAAGAAAGAACTACTAAAATCCTTCATTCATTACCTTTGGCCAAACTGCAAGGAAAACTCCATTCAGGAACAAGTTTTTTGTTGCAAAATTTAGTCACTGAAAAGGGAGAAGTTAAATTTTCAGGAGCTGCCGTAATCAAGGGAAAATCAAGAAAATTAGTCGGTTTTATAAATGAAAAGGATATCGAAGGCTTGAATTGGTTGACAGGAAAGGCAAAGGGGGGTCTAGTTAATAGTATTGATAAAGAAACAGGGCAACCTGTCACATATGAGATAAAAACTTTGAAAAGTAAAATTACTCCTCATATGGTAAAAAATCAAATTTCCTTTGATGTAAAAATTGAATCCCAAGGAACTCTTGCTGAACATTGGGATCGATCCGGAAAGCCGTCTGATGAGAAATTTTTGAAAAAGGCAGAAAAAAATTCTGAAGAAGAAGTGGAACACTTAATAAAGAATGTATTGGTTAAAACACAAAAGAAATACAAGATTGACGTGGTCGAGTTTGGAAAAGAATTTCAAATTAAATATCCTAGAACATGGGAGAAAATAAAAAAGGATTGGGAACAAACATTTAGTAATGTTCCGATCCATTACAGTGTCGATATAAAGATAATTGATTATGGTACCCTGATCGGGGACTAATCATGGAATAACTTAAAAGATAATCTTTGAATAGTAGACCCTCTTTTAAAAAAGCCCAGACAAGGAATGCCCAAAAGCATTCCTTGTCTCTAAAAATTTTCCATAGCCGTCCCATGAATCACTTGCAAGCGGTGAGGTGGACAAACTTTCAACGTTCCCTGGATCACTGTTTCTTTTTTTTCATTTGTCCCGGTTATATGGATGGTAACTGTGTGATCCTCATTTGATACATCCATCACTTCGAAGAAAAATTCTACCATGCAATAATGATAAACTGGTTTGGGAAACTCAATATTTTGGCTGATAATATGACTACCTGGCCCTGGTAAATATTTAGAGATCGCCGATGTAATTAAACCTGTCAGCATGATGGATGGAACGATCGGCTTTTCGAATGGGGTCTGAGAAGCGTAGTCATGCTGAATATAAAGTGGGTTAGCATCATCGGTTAGTCCTAAATAAAGCAGTATGTCCTTATCCTCTATTTTCTCTGTTAATGACAATTTTTCTCCGATATTGATTTCATCAATTCTCCTGCCTATTTTTCGTTTTTTTCCTAATAACATCGTCTCACGCCTCCAATGAAAACGGTTTCAAAATATAACTAAGAGAAATTCGGGGCACCTTCCCCCCGAATCTCCAAATTCATTTTAAACTAATACGTTCATTACATTTTTGACGGAATCAGCTGATTTATCAAGCGTTTCTTTTTCTTCTTCGGTAAGTTCAAGCTCAATGATTTTTTCAATTCCCCCGGCACCAAGAATCGTTGGAACGCCAAGGTAAATACCATTGTAGCCATACTCACCTTCAAGAAAAGCAATAGAAGGTAATACACGGCGTTGGTCTTTCAGGATCGCCTCGCACATCTCAACTAGTGATGCTGCAGGTGCATAGTAGGCGCTTCCATTTCCAAGCAGGTTAACGATTTCACCGCCGCCTTTTCTAGTGCGTTCAACAATCGCATCCAGCCGTTCTTTTGGAATTAATGTTTCTAGCGGGATTCCACCAGCATAGGAATAACGAACAAGAGGAACCATGTCATCACCATGACCACCTAATACAAAACCGGTGATATCTTTAACAGAAAGATTTAATTCCTGTGAAATAAAAGTACGGAAACGGGCTGTATCAAGGACGCCGGACTGACCAATTACACGATTTTTTGGAAACCCTGATTCTTTAAATACCGTGTAAGTCATTGCGTCAACTGGGTTTGTTAACACAATGATAATCGCGTTGGGAGAATACTTGGAAATTTCCTGTGTAACACTTTTCATTATCTTTTGGTTTGTTTGCACCAGATCATCACGGCTCATACCAGGTTTGCGAGCAATCCCTGCGGTGATGACGACTATATCAGATTCCTTTGTATCTTCATAGTTGGAAGTACCGATGATGTTGGCATCAAAACCTTGAACAGGACTTGCTTCAAGCATATCTAATGCTTTTCCTTTTGTTGGATTCTCCATTTGTGGAATATCAACTAATACAACATCCCCAAGTTCTTTTTGTGCCAGTAAAAATGCAGTTGTTGCTCCTGTGAATCCCCCGCCAATAACAGAAACTTTCTTGCGTTTTAATGACATCTCCTTCTCCCCTTTGTTCGTATTATAGATGAAACAACGGGCCGTCCGAAAACAGCCCATTAGTTAAATCATTATTCCATATTTTTGATAAGCTCATCAGCAAATTCTGAAGTTTTCACTTCAGTAGCCCCTTCCATGAGACGAGCAAAGTCATAAGTAACAACTTTAGATGCAATGGTTTTTTCCATAGATTTCGTAATCATTTTAGCTGCTTCATTCCAGCCAAGATGCTCAAGCATTAATACGCCTGATAAGATCACAGAAGATGGGTTAACTTTATCAAGATTTGCATATTTAGGTGCTGTACCATGTGTTGCTTCGAAAATGGCATGACCAGTTTCATAGTTAATGTTTGCTCCTGGTGCAATACCGATACCGCCAACCTGCGCAGCTAATGCATCAGAAATATAGTCACCATTTAGATTCATTGTAGCCACAACATCGAATTCGCGTGGACGAGTTAAGATTTGCTGTAAGAAGATATCTGCAATGGCATCCTTCACAATAATTTTGCCTGCTGCTTCTGCCTCTGCTTGGGCTTTATTTGCCGCATCTGTTCCTTGTTCTGCTTTAATGCGGTCATACTGTGCCCAAGTAAAGACTTTATCGCCGAATTCTTGTTCTGCAATCTCATAGCCCCAATTTTTAAATGCGCCTTCGGTAAATTTCATGATATTCCCTTTATGCACAATTGTAAGGGACTTTCTTCCCTCTTTAATCACATAGTTAAGTGCTGAGCGAACAAGGCGCTTTGTACCCTCTTCGGAAATTGGCTTAATGCCGATACCGGATGTTTCAGGGAATCTGATTTTCTTAACTCCCATTTCAGTTTGAAGGAAATTGATGATTTTCTTCACTGCATCTGAGCCTTTTTCATACTCAATACCAGCATAAATATCTTCAGTATTTTCACGGAAGATAACCATATCAGTATCTTGTGGACGTTTTACAGGTGATGGAACACCTTCAAACCATCTTACAGGACGCAAGCAAACAAATAGATCTAACTCTTGTCTAAGAGCAACGTTTAAAGAACGAATACCGCCTCCAACTGGAGTTGTTAATGGTCCTTTAATAGCAATTAAATATTCATTGATGACATCGAGGGTTTCTTGTGGAAGCCATTCACCTGTTTGGTTAAACGCCTTTTCTCCAGCTAAAACTTCTTTCCAAACTAATTTGCGCTCACCTTTATAAGCTTTTTCTACTGCTGCATCTAATACTCTATAGGATGCTGCCCAAATATCTGGACCTGTTCCATCCCCCTCGATAAATGGGATAATTGGATTGTTTGGTACATTTAGTACACCATTATTAACCGTGATTTTTTCACCTTGCATGTTGTAATCTCCCTCCTATGTTATGTACAAAAGTTTAAAAAAATAGCAGACTGAATCAAAGGTTAGAGAATTCTCTAACCTTTACTCAATCTTATTACATCAATTTTTTGCAAAAAAGTAAAATATTAACCCCTTTGTTCAATAGGGATATATTTTTGCATTCCAGGGCCGGTATATTCGGCACGAGGACGAATAAGACGATTGTTCTCGTATTGTTCAAGGATATGAGCAAGCCATCCTGAAACACGACTAACAGCAAAGATAGGTGTAAACAGGTCGTGGTCAATCCCCAAGCTGTGATAGACAGAAGCAGAATAGAAATCAACGTTAGGCGGCAATTTCTTTTCCCCTGTCACGATGCCCTCGATTTTAACGGACATATCGTACCATTGTGGTTCGCCTGTAAGCTCTGTTAATTTCTTAGACATTTTTTTCAAGTGCTTGGCACGTGGGTCACCTAGACGGTATACTCTATGACCAAAACCCATTATTTTTTCTTTCTTTTCAAGTTTACCATGTACGTAGGATTCAACATTTTCTGGTGAGCCGATTTCAGAGAGCATCTTCATAACTGCCTCATTTGCTCCACCGTGAAGAGGTCCCTTAAGTGCACCAATAGCGGCGGTAACTCCTGAATAAATATCAGATAATGTAGCCACACATACACGAGCAGTAAAGGTAGACGCATTTAATTCATGGTCAGCGTGCAGTACTAATGCTTTATCAATTGCTTCCTCTGCAATTTTGTCAGGTACATTGCCGGTTAACATATAAAGGAAATTAGCTGCAAAGCTTAAATCCTGTCTTGGGGCCACAGGCTCAAGTCCTTTTCTAACACGTGCAAATGTAGCGACGATTGACGGCATTTTTGCCTGCAGACGGATCGCTTTACGGAAGTTTGCTTCTGGCTCCATGACATCTGCTTCGTCATCGTATAATCCTAAAAGGGAAACAGCTGAACGAAGTGCTGCCATTGGATGTACTTTTTGAATTGGATACATTTTAAAGTGCTCAATTACTTCTTGAGGCAGAGCTGAATTTTCAGCGAGTTGTTTTTTCAACTCAGCTAATTGAGACGCATTAGGAAGCTCACGATGCCATAATAGATAAATTACTTCTTCAAAACTTGCATTTTCTGCTAAATCATCAATGTCGTAGCCAACATAGGTTAGAGTGTCATCAATAATCGAGCTAATTGAGGAAGTTGTTGCGACTACCCCTTCAAGACCACGTGTAACTGTCATAATAATCTCTCCTTCACCTTTCTAAATTTCCCCATTACCCATATTTCTTTAAATATTTTAAACTGGAATACTTAGGCAGCATCCAGTTCAATTGAAGAAACGGCATTAAAGTACAGTTCAATTACATTCGTGAAAAACTGACTGAGCGATTGCTCGAAGTTGAAACAAAAGCATGTATGCCCTTTCATTCAGGTGAATAATTATTTTACAAGTAAATCAGTATGTCTATGTGGTTTTATGTAAAAAACTAGACGCTTACAAGCCTATTATAAACAATTTTGAGATTTTTGTGAACGAAAAGGAACTGAAAATAACAAAAAAATTATTATTTTACAAAAAATCTAACTAAATAGTCCAATTAATTTCATGGCAGAATATGCAATCCCTGCACCGATTAAGGGGCCAACCGCAACTCCTTTAAAAATTGAAACAGATAGAATCGTCCCTAAAACTAATGCGGTCGTAATTTGGGGGTCTTCTGCCAGTAGTTTTACTCCACCCTTGGCCAGTAGAGCAACAAGTATCCCTGAAATTAAAGCGATCCATGCATAATAGGATTTAAAGGCTCCGGATAAATCCTTAAATCCGATATCACCGCTTGCAATCGGGGCTAATACAGCAATAGTAATAATTGTGATCCCCCAATTGATCCCCTTTGTTTGAATCATACCAAATAACTTTTCATTCATTCCTGCAGTTTTTAATAAAAGAAGCACCAAAATAGCAATCATCAATGAACTGTTTTTTGCAATATATCCAATAACTAACAATAACATTAAAAATAAAACCGATTCATTTACCAAATTAATCCACCCTTTCACTAAATTATACTACCATAATATTCATAAAACTTATTCAATTATTATTTAATTGTGGAAACCTTTTTCATAGAAAATCGTATGATTACACTAGAACGATTCCTGTGCATGGAAAAATATGCAAAGACGTTTATAAAATGGTAAACTATACTAGTCACCCTTGGAAGGAGGTTTACTTTTTGAGTCGCATTTACATAAACCGTACAATCAGGTTTTTACTCGTAATTGGTATTATTGTTTTGGGGCTTTTCTCGTTTTATTATTTGTCCAAAGTTACCTATCCATTTTTAATCGGCCTAGTTATCGCCTTTATGATTAACCCGCTTGTCAATCTATTTGAAAAGAAAGCAAAAATGCCGCGGGCTTTAGGTGTCTTTATCGCATTAATTATTATTTTTGCGGTATTTGCCGGTCTCATAACATTATTAGTTGCCGAAATTGTTTCAGGTGCAAATTATTTGGCAAATGTAGTTCCAAAACATTTAGATACTTTAATCAATTACATTGAAAAATATTTCACTGCACAAATCCTGCCTCTTTATGACCAAATTTCCGGCTACTTTAATAAACTTGAAACCGGACAACAGGATACCATTATAAATAACATCCAAAATGTCGGGAAAAAGATTGGCACTACCGTTGGTTCATTCATACAGAATCTGTTTTTAGGTATTCCCAATATTTTATCTTGGATTCCAAATGCTGCCACAGTCCTAATCTTTTCGTTGTTGGCGACCTTTTTTATCAGTAAAGATTGGTATAAATTAAGGGGAATTGGCAGTAAGATTTTACCTGACCGTGCCAAGTCTAGCAGTAAAACAGTATTTACTGATTTAAAAAAGGCATTATTTGGTTTTATTAAAGCTCAGCTCACCCTTATCTCCATCACTACAGTGATTATTTTAATTGGACTATTAATTTTAAGAGTTGATTACGCCATAACAATTGCTTTATTGGCTGGTATTGTTGATGTTCTCCCTTACTTAGGCACAGGGGCAGTGTTTGTCCCATGGATCATATATGAAGTCATCGGGGGAGATATGGGACTGGCAATTGGTCTTGGTGTCCTTTATATTATTGTCCTAGTGCAGAGACAGATTATGGAGCCCAAAATTCTCTCTTCGAATATTGGTTTGGATCCATTAGCTACCCTTATTTCCTTATTTGTGGGCTTTAAGCTTATTGGCTTTTTAGGTCTGATCCTTGGACCTGTGACATTAGTTATTATCAGTACTCTTTATCGCGCCAAAGTATTTCATGATATTTGGTTGTTTATAAAAGGAAAAGAAATTTAAGCTTCCTTATAAAAAAACGTCAACTCCACTACGGAAGCTGACGTTTTTTTTTTATTTAAAGCACACTTGCGTGTCCGTTATAGATTATACCTCTTGTGGCATCAACTGTGACTTCTTGGCCTGATTTTAGGATACTTAATGCATTTTCTACTCCTACAATGACAGGAATGCCAAGGTTTAGGCCTACAACAGCAGCATGGCTGGTTAATCCGCCTTCTTCGGTAATAAGGGCAGCACACTGTTCAATGGCCGGAACCATTTCGCGGTCAGAGCCTATTGTTACTAAAATTGAGCCTGGTTTTACATTTTCGTTGGCTTCGGCAGCATTATGGGCAATTACAACTTTACCGAATGCAGATTTTCTGCCAATTCCTTGGCCTTTCGTGATAACATCACCGACAATATGGATCTTCATTAAATTAGTTGTTCCTGACTCACCTACTGGAACACCAGCAGTGATGACAACTAGATCACCATGCTTAACAATACCACTATTTAAGCTTTCTTCAACTGCAATATCAAGCATTTCATCTGTTGTTGTGGCAGCTTTTCCAAGTTGTGGGTATACACCCCAAACTAATGAAAGACGACGGCAGATATGTTCATTCGCTGTTACAGCAACAATATTAGCTTTTGGACGGTACTTGGAAATCATTCGAGCAGTATGTCCACTTTCAGTTGGTGTAATAATCGACTTCACTTCAAGGTTTAATGCAGTATGGGCTACAGACTGACCAATAGCATCTGTTACATTATGCTCGGTATCCTTGCTTCGTCTTGATAAGATTTCTTTGTGATTTAATGCTGATTCTGCTCTGGAAGCAATATTATGCATTGTCTGCACAGCTTCAACAGGGTATTGACCGGCAGCAGTTTCACCGGAAAGCATAATAGCATCCGTACCATCAAAAATGGCATTGGCTACGTCACTTGCCTCTGCTCGTGTTGGTCTTGGATTTCTCTGCATGGAATCAAGCATTTGGGTAGCTGTAATAACTGGTTTTCCTAATGCATTACATTTTTTAATCAGCATTTTTTGGACAAGTGGAACTTCCTCGGCAGGAATTTCTACCCCAAGGTCACCACGAGCAACCATCAACCCATCGGAAACCTCAAGGATTTCATCTATATTATCCACGCCTTCTTGGTTTTCAATTTTTGGAACAATATGGATATGCGCTGCATTATTTTCTTCCAATAGCTGACGAATTTCCAAAACATCTTTGGCACGACGTACAAAAGATGCTGCAATAAAGTCGACTCCCTGCTCAATCCCGAAAAGAATGTCTTGTTTATCCTTTTCAGTAATGCCTGGTAAATTGACGGAAACTCCAGGTACGTTAACGCCCTTTTTATTTTTTAATGTTCCGCTGTTTAAGATTTTCGTATGAATCTCTTTCGCGTCGCGGTCAATTTTCAACACTTCAAGACCAATGAGACCATCATCGAGTAAAATACGGGAGCCAACATGAACATCTTCAATTAATTCAGTATATGTAACAGAGAATTTCTCAGTTGTCCCTTCCACTTCAGTCATGGATACGATAATATTTTCGCCGGCTATTAATTCAATTGCCCCATTTTGCATATTATTCGTACGAATTTCTGGACCTTTTGTATCAAGCAGGATTGCAACAGTTTTATTTGTAGCTCTTGCAGCTTCACGAATATTTTTGATTCGCATTCCATGTTCTTCAAAGTTTCCATGAGAAAAATTCAAACGGGATACGTTCATGCCCGAATTAATTAATTGTGTTAGTTTTTCTACGCTTTCACTTGCTGGGCCAATCGTACAAACGATTTTTGTTTTACGCAACATTCTGTATAGCCTCCTATGGGTCACCTATTAAATCGATAATTCTTTAGAAAGTTTGAAAAGGTCCATATCTAGTTTATGTTTTCTTCCTAACGCTTCGATGATATCATAATCAACCATCTTGTTATTTTCAATACCAACAGCACGGCCGCCTTTACCCTCGATTAGCAGTTCAACCGCTCTTGCACCCAATCTGCTTGCAAGTACACGATCCTGAACTGTTGGAGAACCGCCGCGTTGAATGTGACCTAATACTGAAACCCTTGTATCAAAGTTAGTTAATTCTTTCAATTGTTTAGCAAACTCTACGCCACTGCAGACGCCTTCCGCAACGACAATGATACTGTGCTTTTTACCGCGTTCTTGACCTTTACGCAGTCTGTCAGCAATCTCATTCATATCATAGCCTTCTTCAGGGATTAAGATTGTTTCGGCACCCCCAGCTAATCCAGCCCACAATGCAATATCACCAGCATCTCGGCCCATAACTTCAATAACAAATGTTCTTTCGTGGGAAGTCGCTGTATCACGAATCTTATCAATTGCGTCAATAACTGTATTTAATGCAGTATCAAAGCCGATCGTCATATCTGTTCCAGGAATATCGTTGTCAATTGTTCCTGGCACTCCTACACATGGATAGCCATGTTCAGTTAAGGCTTTAGCCCCCATATAAGAACCGTCGCCGCCGATCACAACAAGACCTTCGATCCCATGTGCTTTAAGTTGTTCAATTCCCTTTTGCTGACCTTCTAATGTTCTAAATTCAGGACAACGCGCAGACTGAAGCATTGTGCCTCCTCGATGAATAATATCACCAACAGAACCAAGTTCAAGTTTTTTTATTTTACCGGCAATAAGGCCGGCATATCCGCCATAGACACCATATACTTCGACATTATGAAAAATTGCTTTTCGGACAACCGCCCGGATGGCTGGATTCATACCAGGTGAATCCCCGCCGCTCGTAAGTACCCCAATTTTTTTCATGACCGTCACCTCTGTAATAAAATAAAATCTTATGTAAAAAGTTCACAAGAAGGTCATCGATAAAACAGATTTCCCTCTATTTATTATGAGCATAATACACGTGAATATTTATAAAATATCACGAAGAAATGTTGATAACAACTGTTCCATGGAGTTAATTAAAATAGACGAAATAATTAATTAATTGGAACCGTTTTATTTTTGAATGAATACGTTATCATTATCTATTTGGTGAAAAAATATTTACAAATTCATGAACAAAATCAACATTCTATAAAAAGGAAAACGTGCTCACTGAGCACGTCCCCTATTTAGCTCCAATATAGTCCTTTAAAAAGCCAAACTCTCCAATCGTTCGGAAGCGATTATAGCGGTCCTCAATCAATTCTTCTTCTGACAATTTTACAAGCTCTTTTAAAGACTTTACTAATATCTTTTCAATCTCTTCGGACTGCTTTTTAACGTCCTTATGTGCCCCACCCTTAATTTCAGGGATAATGTCATCGATGACACCTAATTGTTTAAGATCAGGCGCGGTTATTTTCATGGATTCAGCTGCGTTTTTAGCAAGAGAAGAATCCTTCCATAAAATTGCAGCAGCTCCTTCAGGAGAAATAACTGAATAAGTGGAGTTTTCAAGCATATAGATTCGGTTCCCAACACCTAGTCCTAATGCTCCTCCACTGCCCCCTTCTCCGATCACAATACAAACTACTGGAACTCGCAGACCACCCATTTCAAATAAATTACGGGCAATTGCCTCACTTTGGCCCCGTTCCTCCGCAGCCTTTCCTGGATAAGCCCCTTTGGTATCAATAAAGCAAATGATCGGCCTGTTAAACTTATCAGCCTGTTTCATTAAGCGAAGGGCCTTTCTGTATCCTTCCGGATGAGGCATTCCGAAATTTCTGCGAATGTTTTCTTTCGTGTCCTTACCACGCTGATGGCCAATGACCGTCACCGGCACTCCTTTAAATTTCGCAATTCCCCCGACAATGGCTTCATCATCCGCAAAGGTACGATCACCGTGACATTCAAAAAATCCATCAAAAAGATAGGAAATATAATCAAGTGTCGTTGGTCTGTTAGCTAGACGGGCAATTTGCACTCGATCCCAAGGTTTAATGTTTTCATATATATCATGTTCCAGTTTTTCAAGACGCAACTCTAATTTTTTAATTTCAGAGCTTAAATCAACATCAGCACTCTTAGTAAACTCTTTTAACTCTGAAATTTTTTGTTTCAATTCCACAATTGGGCGTTCAAATTCCAGTTCTCCTACCATGTAGGTTCACCCCCTGGCTGATGGATATCAAGGATATTTGTTATTTGTTCCACCAATTCCAAGCGTGGGATGATGGCATCCAGCTGACCGTGTTTTAATAAAAACTCAGATGTCTGGAAGTCTTCTGGTAACTTTTCACGAATGGATTGTTCAATAACCCTTCTGCCTGCAAAACCAATTAGTGCACCTGGCTCTGCCAAATTATAGTCACCAAGCGAGGCGAAGCTTGCAGAAACCCCGCCAGTAGTAGGGTGGGTCATGATCGAAATGATTAACCCTCCATGCTCACTAAATCTTTTCAGTGCCACACTTGTTTTCGCCATTTGCATTAAACTAAGCGCACCTTCTTGCATTCTGGCACCGCCGGATGCTGTAAAAATGATAAAGGGAACAGACATCTCATCCGCTTTCTCAATGGCTAGAGTGATCTTTTCACCAACAACGGAGCCCATGCTTCCCATACGAAACGATGAATCCATAATGGCTACAACAACCTTATGGCCGTTCACAGCACCTGAGCCTGTTACTATTGCCTCATTTAAATTACTTTTTTGGCGATCTTTTTCTAGTTTTTCCAAATAATCAGGGAAATTCAACGGATTTTTGGACACCATATTTTCGTTTATTTCCTGAAAACTTCCTTCATCAATAAAACTATCAATTCTCTCTTGTGAATTCATTGGAAAATGATGTCCACAATGAAGGCATACCATTAAGTTTTTTGCCAGTTCCTTCGTATACATTATTTTTTTGCAGGAAGGACATTTTGTCATAATTCCTTCAGGAACATCATGTTTTGCAGCTTCTGTTGGGATGGCAGCATATTTTTTCTTTTTTGTGTTAGGTTTTACAAAGAGATCTTTCAGCGCCAAAAAATAAACCTCCCTTGTCCGATACATTTAGATGATTATATCTTCCATTTTTTCCTATTCAGAAGTCTTTCTATCTTCGATTATCTTCATACTTAATTATCTTCGTTCCCAGTGGTCAGACCACTTTTACCAAAAATAAATAACCTTTCATGCAATCATGCAAGGCTTGTACAAATTTCAATATAAAACATATTTATTTCAAAATCTGTTAGTTCTTGTCGATTAAAAAAGACAAATTTCGTAGTTTCTTGTATGCCAATACAGTCTGGGATGAATCTTTCTGTGTTAAAGCCATGAGCAAGGACTGATAATCTTCTCGCTTATATTGAACTGGATGAAAATGCAAAGAATTATAATAATCCTTTAAAATGGTCCAAATCCTTAGGAAAAGATGGTTATCTGCCATTTCGATAATTCGAAAAAAGAAATCATCGTCATGAATGTTGACAGTTTGGTTAAACCATTTTAAGATCTCAGTCATTTGATTTTGGTTACACTTATCGGCTGCAAGACGGAGACAGTCAATCTCAATCAAGTATTTTGTTTCAAACACATCTCGTTTTGCTCTTTCATCCTGCAATATAAACGTGCTAAGTAATTGTACCAGTTGGTGGCCTTGAAAGTCGCGTATAAAGGTACCTTCCCCGCGCCGTGTCTCAATTAACCCCAGCAGTTCCAGTGCTCTTAATGCTTCTCTAACGGAAGAGCGCCCGACATTCAGGCGCTCCGACAATTCCCGTTCAGAAGGTATTTTATCTCCAGCTTTTAATCCATCCGCTGTTATCATTGTTCTTAGTTGTTTAACTATTTCCAAGTAAACCTTTGTGTTCGTCACTATGGCTTCACTCACTTTTACCAATTAGAGCGAGTCTCTTTGTTTTTTCCTTTATCTCTTCTGGATCCACTTTAATACGGGCTACTCCGGTTTCCATTGCGGTTTTAGCCACGCCTGCTGCTACATTTGGAGCTACTCTCGGGTCGAACGGTCCCGGAATAACATAGTCAGGATTTAGTTCATCTTCACTAATTAAACTTGCAATTGCTTCAACGGCAGCAATTTTCATTTTTTCATTGATATGTGTTGCCCTAACATCTAGCGCACCACGGAAGATTCCAGGGAATGCTAGAACATTGTTAACTTGGTTAGGGAAATCCGATCTTCCCGTACCTACAACTTTTGCACCTGCAGCTTTCGCTTCATCCGGCATAATCTCTGGTACTGGATTAGCCATCGCAAAGATAATGGCATCAGGATTCATTGACGCAACCATTTCCTTAGTCAGAGCTCCCGCTACAGAAACCCCAATAAAGACATCCGCGCCCTTGATAACATCCTGTAAACTTCCTGTAAGATTATCACGATTTGTATACTTAGCCACTTCTGCCTTAACAGCATTCATTCCATGAGGGCGTCCCTCATAAATGGCTCCCTTTGTATCACACATAATGATATCTCTTACCCCATAGCTGTAAAGTAATTTAATAATGGCAATTCCAGCTGCCCCCGCACCGTTGGCAACTACTTTGATTTCCGTCATTTTTTTACCAACAAGCTTAAGCGCATTTACTAAACCGGCAACTGTTACAATGGCTGTACCATGCTGGTCGTCGTGAAAAATCGGGATGCTTGTTTCCTTTTTCAATCTTTCTTCAATGACAAAGCAATTTGGTGCTGCAATATCTTCAAGGTTAACTCCACCAAAGGTTGGTTCCAATAGTTTAACGGTTTCAATAATTTTTTCAACATCTGTTGTATTTAAACAAATTGGAAATGCATCGACTCCCGCAAAGCTTTTAAATAAAACAGCTTTTCCTTCCATTACCGGAAGTGCTGCTTCGGGTCCAATATTACCCAACCCAAGAACTGCAGTCCCATCTGATACCACGGCAACCATATTCCCTTTCATGGTATATTCATAAACGGTTTCCGGCTTCTCATAGATATCTTTACATGGTTCTGCAACACCTGGTGAATAGGCAAGGCTCAGATCATGCGCGTTGCTAACCGGCACTTTCGATTTTGACTCTAACTTTCCTTTATTAATCCGATGCATATGTAATGCTTCTTCCCTCAAAGTCAAGAAATGTCACCCCTTATATGATTATAAAGAAAACTAGCGACTGGCGAGCCTAACAGGCGAAGACAGAGGCGTAGTTGTCTTTATGCCTAATAGGAAAGTTAATACTTTTCTATCGGCCAAAAGAATATAAACATACATTATTCCAGCTGTGGTGGTCAGACCACACTCGTCTCTTTTACCACTATAACATATCTTTAGAAGTTGTAAAGAATTAATCTTTTAAGACGACATTGTTTGCCCCAAGAAAATTTTTCAAACTTTGAAGCAATTCGGGGGTTGGATTAATATTTTTTTCTTTGGCCAATCTCACCGTTTTCCGAGTAACTTCAAAGTGCAACACTACTCCAGCCTCTCCCTTATTTTGATCTAGGATTATATTTAATTGATGAAGAGTTGAGTCATCCTGGTGTTTCTCGGTAAGTTTCAGATATAATACTGGCTGTTTTTTTACCTTTAGCCATTGTTCCATATCTACGGCATGTTTGATAATTAATTGGCTTTTCCCATCGCGCTCTTCCAATTTCCCTGAAATAACTACAAAGCTACCTTGCTCAAGGAGCAGCGAGTATCGTTTATATACTTCCGGAAAAGCGACAGCTTCCATTTCTCCTGTCGAATCACTTACGGTTAGAAAGGCCATTAGATCACCCTTTTTCGTTCTAATCGTTTTTTTGGAAGAAATATAAATGCCTGCTTCCTGTTTTACATTACTATTTTTAAAATCATAGAGCAAAAGAGCCCCGCCTTGCTTAAGCTCTTTTGCGTAAATTGAAATCGGATGACTGGACAGATACATGCCAAGGACCTCTTTTTCAAAGGAAAGTTTTAATTCTTGGCTGATCGAATCCACATGAACATATTTTGGTTTTGGAATCATGTCTTCGAAAAAATCAATTTGAGCATCATCATCCGGTTTAAAAATTTGCGCATGTTCGATGGCAACATCCAAACTGGCCAGAAGAACAGCACGATCCTCTCCAAACTCATCAAAGCTGCCGGAATGAACTAAAGACTCCAATGTTTTTCGATTAACCGCCTTTGAAGAAACGCGGATACACAAATCGAATAAATCTGAGAAACGTTTCGCTTTTCTTGCTTGAAAAATTTCTTTCAACGCAGCGGCCCCAACACTCCTAATTGCTGCCAAACTGTAGCGGATCCCCCCCTTTTCCACTTGAAAAGCAAAACCGCTATGATTAATCGATGGTGGCAAAATAGTTATTTCTTTTTGTTTTGCTTCCATTATATATTGGGCAATTTTTGTTTCATTTCCGATGGCCGAAGTGAGAAGTCCTGCCATGAAATAAACCGGATAATTCGCTTTTAAATAAGCCAGCTGGTAGGCAATCATACTATAGGCTACTGCATGGCTTCTATTAAATCCATAATTGGCGAATCGGACAATCAAGTCATATAAATCATTTGCCAATGTTTGAGCATACCCATTTTTTATGGCGCCTTGCACAAAATGATGGCGTTCTTGATCAAGTGCCTCTTTTTTCTTTTTCCCAACGGCTCTTCTTAACAAGTCTGCTTCCCCAAGAGAAAATCCGGCAATCTTTGAGGCAATCTGCATGATTTGCTCTTGATAAACAATGACACCGTAAGTATTTTCGAGGATGGGCTTTAAATCAGGATGTAGGTATTCTACCGTTTGCTTACCATGCTTTCGATCAATGAACAGAGGGATATTTTCCATTGGACCCGGCCGATACAGGGCATTAACTGCCACAATATCTTCAAAACGGGATGGCTTAAGACGGACGAGGACTTTTCGCATTCCATCTGACTCTAACTGAAAGATTCCGGTTGTTTCTCCTCTTGCCAACAATTCAAAGGTCTTGACGTCATCTAATGGAATAGAGCGGATCTCGACTTTTCGGCCCGTATTTCGAGAAATGGTGGTCAAAACAGACTCCAGCAAGGTGAGATTCCTCAAGCCAAGAAAGTCCATTTTCAAAAGACCAATTTCTTCGAGGTATTCCATTGAATATTGTGTTAAATAAATATGATTTGATCCATTCTGAATGGGAATTAGATCGATTAGGGGCTTCTCACTCAAGACAACCCCCGCAGCATGGGTGGAAGTATGACGTGGTAACCCCTCCAGTTTTAATGCCGTTTTATATAGCCTTTGATTTAGCGGAGTTTCATTTACATAATTTCTAAAACCCTCAGATTGATTATATGCGTCTGTAAGATTAACCCCTAAATGAGCAGGTACCAATTTCGATAAGTGATCTAGTTCCTTTGTATTTAATCCAAATACACGGCCCACATCTCTAAGAGCAGCTTTAGCTGCCATAGTGCCGAATGTAACAATTTGTGCGACATGGAGTTCACCATATTTATTTGCTACATATTCAATCACTTCATCCCTACGGACATCAGGAAAATCGATGTCGATATCGGGCATGGAAATCCTTTCGGGATTGAGGAACCGCTCAAATAAAAGATTATGTTTCAAAGGGTCAACATCTGTAATAAATAAAGTGTAGGCAACAAGTGAACCAGCTGCTGAACCTCTTCCAGGCCCTGTTAAAATCCCTCTTTCCCGAGCATAATTCATAAAATCCCAGACGATTAAAAAATAATTGCTAAATTGCATTCGTTTAATAACCGATAATTCATATGTTAATCGGTCCATATACTCGGGGGCCGGTGAGGAAAACCGTTCGCTTAATCCTTTTATGCACAGTTGCTCAAGGTATTCATCTGCGGGAATATGATGTTCAGTTGGATAGGAAGGCAGGAATGTTTTATTTAACTCCATATTCACATGACATTTTTGGGCAATTAAGAGTGTATTCTCAAGTGCTTGCGGGATCTCAGAAAAAGAATCCACTATTTCAGCCGCAGTTTTTAAATAGAACTGATCACTTCCCAATTGTTCACGATGGTCGTCCTGCAGCTTGTCTCCATTTTTAATCGCAAGTAAACATTCTTGGGCAAATGTATCATCCTGCTCCAAATAATGGACTCTGTTTGTGGCAACAACCGGGATATTGAATTCTTCTGATAGAGCGAGCAGTTCTTTCCTAAGTATTGCTTCTTCCTCAATCAGATGGTTCTGCAATGACAGAAAAAAACGACCGTTCCCAAAAATTCGGTTTAGTTTTTGCATGATATTTATTGCAAACTCACGATCTCCCGAAAGCAAAGATTGCTCGATTTCCCCTTCTATGCCTGGGGTGATCGCGATCAGCCCATCTGAATAATGTTTTAGCCATTTTAGAGGAATTCCATTTTCAGCTTTTGTCTGAACGGTTGAAGATATTTTCAACAGATTCCTAAAACCGTTGTCATTCTCAGCTAGTAGAACTAACGGAAATGCGTCTTGTTCCGTTTTGCTTCCTACAACATCTACGGTTAAACCGATAATGGGTTTAATCTGATGCTTCTTACACAGCTTGTAAAACTCTACGGTTCCATACATTACATTCTGATCCGTTAGGGCTAGAGCCTTGAATCCCTTGTTAACGGCATTCTTTACTAAATCAGCCACTGAAGCTGTGCTGGATAATAAACTATAAGCACTATATACATGAAGGTGAATAAAAGACATTTCGTCACACCCTTATTTCTATATTCTTTTATATTATAGAGCTTCTAGTAAAAAAAAGAAAATATGTTCTGTTTTTTCCGTAACATATTTGTTTTTACTTGTCCATATAATGAAATGAAACAGGATTTTAATCTGTACAGGGGCGGCGGTTTGGACATGAAGGAGATCGGTTTTTTTCCCGCTTTTATTGAAAGTTATTTTATTGCATTAGGTGTTGTGCTAGGGGGAGCATTAATTGGCGGTATCGCCTCGTTTATTACAGGCCAGCCACCGTTGACAACGGTTTATCGATTATCATCTGCTCTACGGATTTGGGGAATCGTAGCAGCTATTGGTGGAACCTTTGATACTGTTTATACCTTTGAGCGCGGGTTATTTAACGCAGATACAAGAGATCTATTTAAACAGTTTTTACTGATTCTCTCTGCACTAGGCGGAGCCCAAACAGGAGCACTGATTATCAATTGGCTAACACAGGAGCATATTTCATCATGAGAATTCCGCCCTATTATCGAAATCCGACATGGCAACGGTTCTTTTCCGGAATGGCCATTGGCGGGGCAATCAGCTGGTGCATTTTTTTATATATTCATGGTGTCTGGCAGGAGGAAAGCTCAAAGTTAATCCAGAGCCAGCAAAAGGAAATAAATGACCTGGAAAATGAAAAAAAAATTTGGCAGGAAGATTATGAAAGGCTTAACAAAGAAAATATAGATAAATTAACCGTTCAAAAAATAAACATTAGGATCATTAACTGGGAAAGATATAAATTGGATGACTTTAGTGTTTTTCAAACCGAGGATTTGGTTAAAGATGACCTAAGTGTAATGCTGGCCAAAGATTTGGAGACCGTTTCGAAAAGTAAAGATCTCATTAAGAAAATGGTTGAAAATAAACCGATTAAAATTAATGAAAAGCGCTACAAACTGAAAGTCAAGGAGATGATCATTTATACAACCTTGACGATCAATCTTGAAATTCAATTTGATGAATGAGAAACGGCCGCCAATCGGCCGTTTTCTCATTCTAACACTTATTGACAAACAACATTTAATTCCTTAAGGACATCCTCAACTTCATCCCAGGAATAAATGGAGGCTCCTGAAGCAAGCGGATGACCGCCACCATTGAATTTTTTTGCTATGCCATTGATCACCGGTCCTTTGGAGCGCAATCGAACTCTAATTTGGTCATGCTCCTCGATGAAAAAGACCCAAGCCTTTATCCCTTTTACATTACCAAGATCACCAATCAAAAGAGAAGCCTCAGATGGCCTAACGTTATACTCTTGAAGTAATTCTTTTGTTAATCGAACCGAAGCAACCCCGTTATCCTGCATCACGAAATTTTGCAGGATATAGCCATTTAATTTGATGATATTGGGATCAAGCTCGTACATTTTATCAAACAATTCTGGACGGGAAAAATTGTAGTGTATTAACTCGCCGGCATAAGCAAAAGTTTTATCCGTTGTGCTCGGGAACAGAAATCTTCCCGTATCCCCCACAATCCCAGCAAAAATTAATCTTGCTGCCTCATCATTTAGCTTTAATCCCTTATCCTTGCCATACTGATAAAATTCATAAATCATTTCACTGCATGAGCTGGAACTTGTGTCCACCCACAATAAATCTCCATACGGATCCTCATTTGGGTGATGATCAATTTTAATTAACTTATCACCAAGTGAAAACCGCTCGTCACATATTCTAGCTGCATTCGCTGTGTCACAAACAATGACTAAAGCACCCTTATAAACCTCATCAGAAATTTGGTCAAGCATCCGCATATAATGTAGGGTTGGTTCATCTTTTCCAACAGCATAAATCTGTTTTTCAGGATAGGATGCTTTTAAAATTTCTACTAACCCACATTGGGAACCGTATGCATCGGGATCAGGACGAACATGACGATGGACGATAATGGTTTCATACTTTTTAATGGTTTCTAAGATTTGTTCTTTCATATGTATTTCTCCTAACCTTCTTTCCTAAAGCCAATAGTGGCATTTTCTTTATATTCACGGTAAAATAATAATGATTTTTTAAACTGGAGGAACAAATTATGCCTATTTTTGTGTTGTTAATTGGATTTGCTCTTGCCTTCTATATATTTTATAAAACAAAATACATTCGAAGCAAGTTTCCTGTTGAAAAGAAATGGCTTTCGGCAAAATCTAATATTGCTCTAGGACTGTTTGTCTTCTTTTTTGGAGTCAATTATTTTTTCAACATTGCCGAAACAATCTCTAACTATTTAATTGCAGGTCTGTTTATTATTTATGGAGGTATTTTCAGCTGGATTGGCTATAAAAAATATAAACACTACCTGCCATTTGCCATTGAGGAAGCAGAAATGGTCAATGCACAAAATGAAACATAGCCGCTCCTACGATTTGAAGCGGCTTTTTTGATGGGTTCATTTACGTTTAAGTCCTGTCAATCAATTGGCAAGTCATCATCGCTTTTCCAACTAAAACTCCATCATTAAATACTTCTACATCCACTTTACCAAATTTTCTCCCTACTTCAAGAATTCTTGGATAAATTTCCAGAGAACTTTCCATTTGGACTGGTTTAATAAAATAGATGGACATACTTTCGACCACTAAGTCGCCTTTTTTGTAACTGCGCAATACCCGGTTAGCAGCATCGGATACAATCGTCGTAAAAACACCGTAGGAAATGGTGCCAAGATGATTGGTCATTTGCGGAGTTACCTCAAGAGTGAAGACATCTTCTCCCTTTGCTCGGCCCTGCATCAAAACCATTTGATTCGTCACAATATCATCCAATGTCTCCCCCACTTGAGGTTGACGTTGATTCATTTGTAGTGCTTTTAACACATCTTGACGGCTGATAATTCCTTCAAGACGGTTGGAATCATCAGCAACAGGAAGAACTTCAATCCCTTCCCATACCATGGTATGAGCGGTTGAAGCAACACTTGTTTTCCCCGTAACTGTCATGGGCTGTTTGGTCATGATTTTATCAATGGAAGCATCTAAATCCTGACCCAAAACATCCTTGCTTGTCACCATACCTTGAATCTTCATGTTTTGATCCACAACAGGATAACGGCTGTGTGTGGTTTGTTGATTTAGCTCATGCCAGCGAGAGACCTTTTCATTTGTTTTAAGAAAAAAAGTGTCCGAAATAGGCGTTAAAATATCCTCTACTAAAATAATTTCCTTTTTTATTAATTGGTCATAGATGGCACGGTTAATCATCGTTGCAACAGTAAATGTATCATAGCTAGTAGAAATAATCGGCAATTCTAACTGATCAGCAATTCGCTTTACATGATCTTCTGTATCAAACCCACCTGTAATTAAAACAGCGGCACCGGCTTTTAAAGCCAGTTCATGGGCCTGCGTCCGATTCCCTACAATTAATAGGTTGCCGGCCTCAGTGTAACGCATCATCGCCTCTAGCTTCATCGCACCAATGACAAATTTATTGAGGGTTTTATGCAAACCGGTTCTTCCACCTAATACCTGTCCGTCAACGATATTTACGACTTCCGCAAAGGTAAGCTTTTCAATATTCTCCTTTTTCTTGCGTTCAATCCTAATCGTTCCTACACGCTCAATTGTACTGACATATCCTTTATTTTCAGCTTCTTTAATCGCACGATAGGCCGTGCCTTCACTTACATTCATCGCCTTGGCGATTTGTCTGACTGATATTTTTTCTCCAATCGGAAGCTCATCAATATATTGTAAAATTTGTTCATGTTTTGTAGCCAAGACCTTCACCCTTTTTAATTGAATTCCAGCCCATCCGGTAACCAGAATGTTCTAAATTTCATTATAAGGTGAAAAAAGTCTTGATTCAATGCGGTTTCTCACTTTGTTCAATTATTCTCAAAGATAGGATCGTGTTTTCTTCTTTCCAGACTCTATCTGAAGCTTGCGAACTTGCTTTTTTGGCGAATAAAGCAGAGCTGTAAGATTCCCCGCAATAACCATTAATGCAAAGGCAAGCCAAGCAATCGAAAAAATCCCAGGAGCGCCTTCAGCATGAATGGAAAGCCTTGGTAATGCGAAATATAACATAAAACCACAGAGTAGCAGACAAAGCAAATACCTATTTTTTTTCAACAAGAATTCCTCCCTTTTAAGACTGCTTGTTTCATCTTTATGCTTCTGGAAGGAAAAAAAGTATGATATTTACCTATCCTTATTTAAATTTCCATGATATCTCCAGGGTTCATCACTTTTCCGTTCTGATCTTCAAGCAATTGAATAAATTCTTGAGGATCCTGTTTAATAGGAGGGAACGTATTATAATGTATCGGGATGACTGTTTTTGCCTGTAGTAATTGTGCCGCATAAGCCGCATCTTCAGGTCCCATCGTGAAATTGTCTCCAATCGGCAGAAATGCCACATCAATCGGATGACGCTCACCGATTAACTTCATATCAGAAAACAATCCTGTATCCCCGGCATGATAAACCGTTTTATCCTCATTCATATACAAAATTCCGGCAGGCATCCCGCCATAAACAAGTTCATTCTCCTTTTCGAAGCTTGACCCATGGAATGCCAAAGTTAATTTTACCTTGCCGAAGTCAAATTGACGGGAACCGCCAATATGTAACCCATGTGTTCTGATTCCCTGCCAGCCTAAATAAGTAGCAATCTCGTGATTGGCCACAACAAGCG
Organism: Neobacillus solisequens; assembly: GCF_051233465.1. Lineage (NCBI taxonomy): Bacteria > Bacillati > Bacillota > Bacilli > Caryophanales > Bacillaceae > Neobacillus > Neobacillus solisequens. The sequence continues at coordinate 50,451 of NZ_JBKFGJ010000019.1, forward strand.
CATTATTTTTTTTAGCCAACTCCACTGTATCCCCGACATGGTCATTGTGAGCATGTGAAAGAATAATCACATCAGGCTTTACCTCATCCACTTTTAAATCAGTTAAGCTATTTCCTTTAATAAATGGATCAATTAATATTGTCTTTCCATTAGACTGAATTTGAACAACCGAGTGCCCATGATAAGAAATTCTCATATTGTCATTCTCCTTTCAATGGATCATATTTATTTATTTCCATATAAAAACATGATTTCCTTCCTCTGTTATACCCATAATTATTCTGATTTAATGCAAGCCTACTTTGATAGTTTACTTTTTCTACCGATATTGGTACTCTCTAATTGGATTTTATTTTTGGCTCTGATAAACTTGGGCCTTATTTATAGGGGGAAGAGAAAATGAATCAACGATTGGAAAAGCTTCAAACATGGATGAAAGAAAATGATATTGAAGTGAGCTTCCTCACCTCTTCAGAAAATGTTTTTTACTTAAGCGGTTATTTTACCAACCCTCATGAACGCTTGCTTGCCCTTGTGGTATTTCAAGAGGCTGAACCCTTTTTAGTTTGCCCGGCGATGGAAATCCACGATGCCAAACGTTCCGGCTGGGAACATGAAGTCATCGGCTTTAGTGACATCGATAACCCATGGGAGTTAATCGGCAAATCGCTACAAAAGCGCGTTCAACATGTCGCCAGGGTGGCCATTGAAAAAGAGCATATGAATGTGGAACGCTATGAACATCTTTCACAGCTATTTTCGAATGCAGCCTTCTTCTCAGCCGAAGAGAAATTGCGCGAGCTTCGTATGATTAAAGATGCAAAGGAAGTAAAAATAATTGAAGAGGCCTGTGCTTTGGCTGATTATGCAGTGCAGTACGGCTGCAGCGAAATTAAGGAAGGGAAAACAGAACTTGATGTCCTAAATGCACTAGAATATGCCCTCAAACAAAAAGGAGTGACAGAAATGTCCTTTGCCACAATGGTTTTAACCGGTGCTAATGCAGCTTCTCCACACGGCAATCCAGGACAAACTAAAATTCAAAAGGGCGACTTGGTGTTATTTGATTTAGGGGTAGTGGTGGATCGTTATTGCTCTGACATTACCAGAACAGTGGCATACGGTGACATCAACGACAAACAAAAAGATATTTACGATACTGTCTTAAAAGCACAATTAGCTGCAGTTGAGGCAAGTAAGCCTGGAGCTACTGCTGCGGAAGTAGACCTCACTGCCCGCAAAATCATTAGTGATGCCGGATACGATGAATATTTTCCACATCGCCTAGGTCATGGTTTAGGAATTAGTATTCATGAGTATCCGTCTCTTACTGAAACCAATCAGCTTGTTATCCAAGAAGGAATGGTTTACACAATCGAACCAGGTATCTATGTACCAAACGTTGCCGGCGTGCGTATTGAGGATGATATCTATATTACCGCGGACGGAGCAATAACGTTAACAAAATTCCCGAAAGAATTGCAGATTATTAAATAAGAGTTTGTAAGCAGTAAACACAAAGCACAAATTAGTTTTAATAGAGCCAATTAGCAAATTTGGGTGTAATTAACATTGCAACTATGGATAAATTGATGTAATATACAAATACAGGCTGCGTTGTTCGTAGTGATAATAAAGTTTTAACCTTTAAGCTGTAACAGGGAGTTTTAATATTGAAGCCGGAATGACAAGCCTTCGTCTATATGACAGGGAGGACATGCAGAAAAGCTTCTGCGAACACCCACTTTGAGGAGTGGTGGTTTAAAACTTTCTTATATGAGGTACGGCAAATGCGGCTTTCATAATTGGGTCTTTCTCGCCAGCTCTTTCATGAGCTGGTTTTTTCTTTTTATTATTGGCTTTGTTAAAGAACCCTGTTGATTGGAGCGGAAGGCACGAAGACTCCTCGAAAATGCTAACGCATTTCCTTCGTGCGTGGCGAATTCTAGGAAGATAATCAATGTCCTGTGGGAGTACGGTTCTGGGGAGACCCAGCAGGCGCAAGCGCCGAGGAGGCTCGCCGAAACGCCCACGGAAAGCGAAGTGCCTGGAGCGCAAATCAACAGCCACGTTTAACAGAGCTTTATTATTAAATGAAGGCAGCAGGGCAAAGAATTGGTTTCCTGCCCTGTTGCCTTTTATTTTTAACCAAGCAACTCCCTGGTATCTTTATAATCCATTCCATGTGCCTCTGCTACTGCCTTATAGGTGACAAAGCCGGCGAGCGTATTTATTCCTTTAAGCAGTGCTTCTTGGTCCAAGCAGGCTTGACGATAACCTTTATTAGCAATTTGTAATGCATACGGAACCGTCACGTTTGTCAGAGCAATTGTAGATGTTCTTGGTACTGCCCCCGGCATGTTGGCTACAGCATAATGAACCACACCATGCTTGATATAGGTCGGGTTATCATGAGTGGTAATTCGGTCTGTCGTTTCAAAAATACCTCCTTGGTCGATGGCGATATCCACTACCACACTTCCAGGTTTCATTCTTTTAATCATTTCCTCCGTTACAAGCTTTGGCGCCTTAGCACCCGGAATTAAAACAGCTCCAATCACCAAATCTGACTCTTTAACAGCTTCGGCGATATTGTATGGGTTTGACATTAGAGTAGTAACATCACTTCCGAAAATATCATCCAACTGTCGCAAACGATCTGGATTTAAATCAATGATAGTAACTTTCGCTCCCAAACCAATCGCCATTTTTGCTGCATTAGTACCTGCTACGCCACCTCCAATTATCGTAACATTTCCCCTTTTAACCCCTGGAACTCCAGATAGAAGAATACCCATTCCTCCATAAACTTTTTCTAAAAATTGTGCACCGACCTGGGCTGCCATTCTTCCAGCAACTTCACTCATCGGTGTTAACAAAGGCAAGCTGTGATTAGGCAGCTGCACAGTCTCATAGGCAATTCCCACCACCTTTTTCGCAATCAACGCCTTGGTCAGTTCCGGTTCAGGAGCTAGGTGCAAATATGTAAATAAAATTAAGTCTTCACGAAAATACTGATATTCGTCAGGCAGTGGTTCTTTTACCTTCATGACCATTTCCTTGGACCAGGCTTCTTTCGCAGAGTCAACTATTTTAGCGCCAGCAGCTTGGTAGTCTTCATCAGCAAAACCAGATCCAAGACCGGCTCCTTTTTCTATATACACTTCATGTCCAAAATGTAATAGGTTTACAACCCCTGCTGGTGTCATCGCCACACGATTTTCATTATTTTTAATTTCTTTTGGCACTCCTATTTTCATTGGTTTCCCTCCAGTAAAATAATGTAAGGATCTTCATTTTATCAAAATCTTTTCTAATACTAACTAGTGGAAAAGCCTTACCTAATCAAAGCAAGGCTTTTTATTTTTTAATAGTAGTATGGGTATCCGTAGTATGGATATGGATAAGGATATGGATAAGGATATCCGTACCCATATCCATACGGTGATAATAATGCTCCCGTAGCTAAACCAGCTGCAAAAGGAAAGCCAAATCCAAAACCAAATGGTCTGCCGAAGCCAAATCCCCACGGTCTTCCGAATCCATGATGGAAGCCTCCAAAACCTCCAAAGTGTCCAAAACCGCCATGTCCAAAACCGCCAAATCCATGATGAAGTCTTCCATCATTTATATCATACAAATGTTGATCTACATTCAAAGTAGTATTCATGGGCATTAATCCCATTTCTTGATTCATTGTTCCTCTCTCCTCCAATTATTATTATCTGTTAAATAAAGAACGGAAATCCAAATCCGAAACCAAATGGAACGCCGAACCCGAATGGAACACCAAAGCCAAACGGTCCTCCAAAGAAAGGACGCCCAAAACCAAAGCCCCAAGGTCGGAAGCCAAATCCTCCCCATAAGCGCGATTCATCAGGGTTATAGTTTAATGTCTGGTCATAAGGCATATTTCCTGGATTCATATACATATGATTATTCCATACTCTTCCTCCTCAAATGTAATACGTAACACACTTAAAGAATATGCATCCTATTAGGCAACTTCTTGGGTATATGCCCTGATAGTGAAATTTTTCTGTGTAAGTGCTTATAAAAATGGGATTTTATCAAGTTCAGAGGTCTTTAAATATGAAAGGGCAATCCATCTCCGGAAAGCCCCTTCATCCATTAACCCTCGGTTGTAGTAAAATCAGTCTGGTCAGCCACGGCAGTGCCTTCATCAATGTATCCACTATTATAAGAATTCATGATTTGTTCGCTGATTTCACTTACTCCATTTTCATCAAAGTCAAATGTAAATTTTTTATTCGGATCCAGTTTAGTCATTCTTACATCCCCTTTCTTGGTAAGGTACTACATTATTGTTCGAAAAGTTGAAACAGTTATTCCCTCCGGTTTACTGTATAATAATGGTAAGGAGATGATAATCATGGGACTTAAATATCAAAATATTATGGTTGCCATTGATGGTTCCAAAGAAGCAGATTGGGCATTCAAAAAAGGGATAGAAGTTGCTAAAAGGAATCAAGCCAAACTATTATTGGTTCATGTCATCGATACAAGATCATTTGCATTAGTAGAAGCCTATGACACCGTTATAGGTGAAAGAGCTGAAAAACTGGCTAAAGAAATGCTAGAAAATTATCAAAAGCTGGCATTGGAAGCTGGATTACCTGAAGTACAATTCGAAATTGACTTCGGTTCACCAAAAGTTAGAATTCCAAGAGAACTGGCCAAAAAGCATGATGTTGATTTAATTATTTGCGGTGCTACAGGCATGAATGTGGTAGAAAGATTCTTCATTGGTAGTGTATCAGAGCATATTGTTAGGTACGCTCCATGTGACGTCCTTGTCGTACGTACACAAAAAGATTTAGAATAAAGTTTTAAGTACGGAGCCCTATGGGTTTCGTACTTTTTTTGAAAACACAAAAAATATCGTGAATATTTTCACAATATGTAGTATTATTATAATAATTACACTTTTTTGGGAGGGGTATGATGAAAGAGAATTTTTCATTTGATCATCGTCTTGGGATTTATATTCCTGACATAATTCATGAATGGGAACAGTTTAGCAAGGATATTCAAGAAGGTATACTTTTTCATTGGGAAAAGATTCGCGGGTCGATTCCTGATCGAATTAGTGAGCTTGAAGCAGAGATTAACCATAAGCAAGCAGAACTTTCAGACGAAAATGACTTCCCTCGTTCCTGTCAATTAAACACGGAAATCTCCGAACTTGCTTCCATTATTAACGATCTTTGGCTTTGGTACCGTGCAAATCAACAAATTTCAGCAAAAGCTCATCACTAAAAAACTCCCTCCATTTTGAAGGGAGTTTTATTTTTCTCAAAGATCTTTTTTAATTTCACGAACAACGTGACCGATTTCCGGAAGAATCAATTTATTCATCGCCAGCTTTACCGCGCCTGTAGAACCAGGGGTAGAAAAAATGGCTGTATCGTTCACTACACCTGCAATCGCTCTTGAGAGAATGGCGGCTGAACCGATATCTTCCTGATAACTAAGCATTCTAAAAATCTCTCCAAAACCGACGATTTCCTTATCAAGCAGTTCCTGTACCGTTTCAATCGTCACATCCCGCTTAGCAATTCCTGTTCCGCCATTTGTTAAGACAACATCAATATCATCTCGATCACATGCTTTTAGGATTTCAGTTTGAATCGGGAGCGTTTCATCCTTGACGATACAATAATCAACAATATGATGACCGGCGTTCTCAAGCAAGTCAATCATTAACTTCCCGCTTTTATCGGTGTCAGGATTCCTTGTGTCACTTACAGTAATAATCTTGCAATTGATTGTTTTAGGAGCTGCGCTTTTATGTTCAATAGTACTCATTCAGATAACTCCTCTTTTTCTTTAAGATAGCGAAGTTGATAGTATTTATGGGCTATACTAGTAACTTTTCTTGTTAATTGATAATTGGCGCCAGCCCCTATAGCCATACTTACTAACGGGATCCCCTGGATTAGTTTCTTGCGAAACAAGGCGATTACAAACGCTTTTAACAATTGTTGGATTGGTTGTTCTACCCATGATATATTTGTAATTTCATCGTTTCCTACGTAAAAATAATTATGTTGGTATTGCTCCGTTTCTTTGATTAAAGCAAGCCATCCATTTTTTTGAATTTGCGGTGGCAAAGTGGCAATATGAAATACTTTTAATGAATTCATCATCTCATTAGGCGTATTGATTTCATATCCATAGGTCATGGCTATTAGTTGTACGGCTCTTATATTGATGACAGCCATAGCTGGAATATCCGTTCCAAGGAGAATTGTGCTCCCTGAGCCAGTTAAACTTCCTTGAAAAAATGAGTACAACCGATGTCTGGCCATATGCTGTTCTGCTATGTAATGTAATTGGTCTATTTCTAAATGTCGTAAGTCTTCTATTTTTTCAATATGATGATTAAAAATTCTTCCCGAAGCCAAAATGCGTTCCTTGGCATCCATTTGCAGCTGAGAACCTTGAATCAGACTGTGTAAATGAAACAACCAAGTATCCAGCATCGTAAAAAATTGCTTTTGGACCTTGCTAGGCAATAAAGAAAATGAACGTTCTAAATATTTTTCATAAGTTAACTGAAAGTCATTTGGTTCGTAGCTTAACAGCTTTTCTTCCCATTCACGGATTTCTTGCCATGCAGCCTTTTCTCTGGGAGTCAACGGCATTTCCACCCCTCCTCCAAGCCTTTTTTTTAGTATAACATAAAATAAATTCAGAAAATAAAAAGGCAATAGCTTTTTTGTTAAGCTATTGCCTTTTGGTCTATTATTCTTCAGTTAAGCGAACGACGTCACGGGCAATCATAACTTCTTCGTCAGTCGGAATTACCATAACTTTTACCGGTGAATGCGGATAGTTCACGAAAGCTTCCTTGCCTCGTACTTGATTAAGGGCTGGATCCCAATAAACACCCATAAATTCTAGTCCTTTTAATACATTAGCACGAATCACATCACTATTCTCTCCGATACCTGCAGTGAAGATTATGGCATCAATGCCGTTCATGCGGGCTGCATAAGAACCAATGTATTTATGAATGCGGTTTGAGAAAATATCCAAAGCCAATTGTGCCCGATCATTTCCTTTTTTCGCTTCAATTTCAATATCGCGTAAATCACTAGAAAAACCGGACATTGCTAGCATACCGCTTTTCTTATTTAAAACGTCCAACACTTCATCAGCCGTTTTATTTGTTTTTTCCATAATATAAGGAATTAATGCCGGGTCAATATTACCTGAACGAGTACCCATTGTTACCCCTGCAAGTGGTGTAAAGCCCATGGATGTATCAATGGATTTTCCGCCTTGAATCGCAGCAATACTTGCCCCGTTCCCAAGGTGACAAGAGATGAGTCTTAATTGGTCCAATGGACGGCCTAACATCTCAGCAGCACGTTGTGAAACATATTTATGACTTGTTCCATGAAATCCATATTTACGAATACCGTATTTTTGATAGTACTCATATGGAAGGCTATATAAAAATGAGCTTTCCGGCATCGTTTGATGGAATGCTGTATCAAAAACAGCAATGGCCGGCACATTCGGAAGAGCCTGTTTAAATGCTTTAATACCAGTAATATTCGCCGGATTATGCAATGGTGCAAGATCAGATAATTCTTCGATTTCCTTAAGGACTTCTTCCGTGATTAAAACGGAATCATTAAACTTCTCTCCGCCATGTACGACCCTGTGCCCTACTCCTTCAATTTCATCTAAAGAGTGGATAATTCCTAATGTTGTTAATTTATCCAAAAGCATTTTAACAGCCACTTCATGATCTGGTATATCAAGAGTTTCCTTAAGTTTTTCACCATTTGCTGTAATGTTAAAAATAGAATCCTTTAAGCCTATTCTCTCGATCAGCCCTTTTGTGATGACTTCCTCACTTGGCATTTCAAATAATTGAAATTTTAATGAGGAACTTCCTGCATTGATTGCAATAATTTTCGCCACTTCTAAACGCTCCTTTTATATAACACAATAATTTCAGAATCCTTTTAATTTGTACAGTTTTAGTTTGTACAAACCATCTTATGAATATTTCCCCAATTGTTCATTTAATCACTATGTATTTAGTTTTTCAAGACGAAAAATCACTGGCAGCGATTACATCATAAAATAATAAAATTCTGAAAAAGGATGATAAATAAAAAAAGGGGGCATCCGACTGGATGTCATCCTTTATTTTCCTGAAACCATTTTTCAATTTGTAAGAGGATTTTGTCCATCTCATTCCGGTTTGACAAACTTGGTAAGTTAACCAATAATGCCTGTTTTGGTGGCTGAACCTTTTCACCTTTTTTCTGCAGTACAAGTATGCTCTTTGCGGAATTTTTATTTTTAAACATATTAATGGGGAATTGCAGCAGACCTTGAATCACAACATGTTCTTTTAAGTATTCATGCAGCTTTCCCGCTTGGTCACTTTCAAAAAGTCCATTTGGAATAATGAAAAATAAGTAGCCCCCTGGCTTTGTGTATCTAACGCCCTGTTCAATAAATAAATGATGGGAGTAAGCGTGTCCTGTATCTGCGTTTAATTCAAATTCACTAGCTCTGACGTCATTTGGGTAATAGCCAACCGGCAAATCGGCAATAACAGCATCTACTTGTTCAATAAATAAAGGTTCCAAACTGTCTTGATTAAAAAATTGAATGGGCTGTTCTTGTAAATTGGCATTAATATAGGCAAGCTTTATTAATAAGTCATCAATATCAATTCCAATTGCCTCGATGTTTCGTTGTTGCAGATGATTTAATACCGTTAATAATAAATTTCCTGTTCCGACAGCAGGGTCAAGCAAGTGGAATGATGGTTCTTTAACAAATCTTTCAACCAGGTAGGAAAGCAACATGCCAACCGAATCAGGGGTCATTTGATGATTAGGCTGAATATTTTCTTTCATTCCTTTAAGAATCACAAGTTGAAACGCCTTTCGGATATCCTCTTTTGTGAACCTTTCAAGTTGGAGACTTTCATATTGTTTTTTGAGCCTTTTCACGGTTAATTCGCTTAGTTCTTCTTGTAGAATAGACCCATGGAATATATTTTCTCCGGTTTCGGCTAAAGCCTCTAAGTAAGAATACCCTACCTCTTCCTGCAAAGAAAGAGCGGTTTCATTAAATATGGTAAATAACTGTTCAATTGGAGTAATCGTCATTACTTCTCCTCCATATGTATGATTTTTTATTCATGAAGTAAACACAGCAAAGGCCCCGCCATGGACGAGGCCTTTAGAAATGATCTTATTTTGCATTTCTGGCAGCTTCAATTGCTGCTTCGTAGTTAGGGTGATTAGTTGCTTCACTCACATACTCAGCATACGTAACTGTATCGCTGGAATCCACTACAAACACAGCACGGGCTAGTAATCTTAGTTCTTTAATAGCAACGCCATAAGCCTCACCAAATGAAAGATCACGGTGGTCTGATAATGTTTGAACATTTTCAATACCAGCTGCGGCACACCAACGCTTTTGCGCAAACGGCAAATCCACACTTACAGTAAGTACTTTAACATTGTCTAGCTTGCTTGCCTCTTCGTTAAATCTACGAGTTTCGGCATCACAAACTCCCGTATCAAGAGAAGGAACGGAAGCAATTAAGCGTACCTGCCCCTTTGTATGATCTAACGTTACCTCTGATAAATCATTTGCAAGGACTGTGAAATTAGGAGCCTTATCTCCAACCTTTACCTCATTCCCAAGTAAAGTCACAGGACCTCCCTTAAACGTAACACTTGCCATTCTAACATCCTCCTTTGTCGGTATTATCAAAGTCGGCACAGATTCCATCAAATGAACCGGATAACTTTGAATATGTACAGTGTAAATATATCCTGTCAGAATTAGTTTTGCAATTATTAAGCCCTGTACAATGCTCATTCTTTTCGTTAATTCCCCCCATAAAGAAAACTCGCCTTATGGCGAGCCTGAGGCCTATATAAGCTCTTTGTGCAAAATATGGTTATTCTTTCACATCGATATTTAAATCATCCTTGGACTTATGGGAATCAGAACCATTTTGTTGTTTAGCTTCATCTCTTCTGGAGAACATTTGCTGAATTTTATCTACAGCCTGTGGTGCAAGCTCCAAAATTTTCTCATATAAATGGGTGCTTTCATCCAGGTGAAGCATCTTAACTCCTTGTGAGTTGACAATTAAGAAGGCAATTGGAGTAATGGAAACCCCGGCACCGCTACCACCGCCAAACGGCAGTTTCGATTCGCCCTGATTTTGACCTTGGCCCTGTCCTTGTCCATGGCTTTGGCTCTGTGACTCTCCCATTTTAAACTCACTGCCACCTGCAGCAAATCCAAATCCCACCTTTGAAACTGTCAAGATAACACTTCCATCGGGGGTTTCAACAGGATCTCCAATGATTGTATTGACATCAATCATTTCCTTTAAACTTTCCATTGCAGTTGTCATTAATCCTTGAATTGGGTGATCAGACATAGCAGAATCCTCCTCTATGAAATGGATTTGATTTTTTCATTTGATAAATTTGCATTGTTCTTGGAGCGCTTTTTTTCGCCTCTCCAAAATTTAATTAGTTTTAATCCTGCTAAAATAGCATGCCCGATTCGAAATTGAAACATACATTTTAACTGAGTCTGAATCACCGCTGCTTGAAAATGCGGTGTAATAGATAATTGTGGCATCACAGTTAGATTTAAAAATTTACTGAGAAGCCCGACAATACCTCCTTTTGCTGCCCATAATGCTCCAACTGCAATCCCTGTGTGAGCAGCATCCCCCACTCCAATGAACGTTTCCCATTCTAGCTGTTTAATCATAACTTTCTTAAGAAGTTTTTTAATAATTAAATTTAAATTAAAAATGCGATCAAGCAACTCATGAGTTCGTTGCCAATAACCCGTAACTTCCTTATTTGAAATTTGCTGTACCTTTTCATCGTCCTTATTCAAATTGGAATCACTTTTGACAACGATACTGGGGGAATCATCATCAATTTTTATTAATGGTATGTTCTTTTTGTACTTAATTAACCCAAACCAAATGCGAAATTCAATCGTTAAATTGTCGTTATCATTATAATGCTGGTAATGAATGAGTACCGTTAATTTAGTAAGGACCATCACTAAAACTAGTAAGACAAATGCAAGCAGGGTAATAAGCAGCCAAACCAACTCGTTCACAACCTTTCAACGTGCTAGTATTTCCCCAACAAAAAAAAAATAAACCTATCAACAATGTTGATAGGCGAAAAATTATCGTTCGATATGAACCACAGTTGTATCAGTAAACAAATCATGCAGCCCTTGCTTTTTAGGTAAGAATGCCACGATCAAATACCCTAAGATGATGGTGGCAGAAATGAATCTGCCAATCCATTCCCGAAAAATAATGGTTCCCCAAGATAATGTATCTTGGTTGACTCCAATAACTTTTAAACCAAAGACCATTTTTCCAAGGGTTTGTCGGAAGAACTTAGTCATTAAAACAAAATACAAATAAAAAATTACGGCTGATACGATGGTAACTGGTGCAAATAGGCTGTGTTCCGATAAAGACAGACCTAGTCCTCTAAAGATTGGATTCATCACAATTCTTTCCATACTGCCCACCACGACCAGATCTAACAGATACGCCCAAAAACGCATCCAAAAGCCAGCATAGTGTACAGGTAGTTTAGCATCGACACCGTTATGAACAGGAATCTCTTCCTGTTCCACATCATTCTTCAACAATGGTTCGTTGACATAATCTTGGTAATCATTCGAATTCAATGAGAAACACCTCTATTCAGCATAAAGATACATGAGGCGCGGAGAATTGGGCTTCGATAAAATTTTCATCAATCCTGCGGTTTCCGCTTGATCTCCCAACCACTGTTTTGCCTGATTTTTGAATAGAGATCCCAAGCCAAGATTATCTGTATACCGAATCACTTTTGCACCCTTTAATTTTTCATTTTTTTTCATTTCATTTATAACATCATCCAAATATCCAAAACCATCAATCAGTTTTAATTCAAGTGCCTGCCTACCATCATATATTCTTCCATCAGCAATTTTTTTCACATCAGCGGTAGACATATGGCGCCCATCGGAAATTACTTTGACAAATCCCTCATACGAATTATCAATCATTCGTTGCAGAATTTGCCTTTCTTCATCCGTCATCTCACGCGTCGGACTCATAATATCTTTATATTTGCCACTTTTGATCGTAACAAAATTGACTCCATACTTATCTGCCAATCCTTTATAATTAATCCCTTCCATAATGACCCCAAGACTCCCAGTTAACGTTTCCGGGCTGGCATAAATCTTCTTGGCGGCTGTCGAAATATAATAGCCTCCTGATGCGGCCATCGAACCCATAGAAATATAAACCGGCTTTTTCGTATCCTTTTGAATCTTAGCTAATTTAGCATGGATCTCTGCACTTTCTACTACACCTCCGCCAGGGGAATTGACTCTAATAATGATCCCCTTTATCGTGTCATCTTCTTTAATATGATTCAGCTTTTTTAGAAAATCCTGATGATTGTAGCCTGTAGCCTGTAAAAGGGATCCCGCCGAATCTCCAGTATCCTGAATCACTCCATCCACATCAAGAAGAGCAATTTTCTTAAAATCATTTCCTTCTTTGACGACCTCTTCTGTAAAAGAATCATCATCCATAAAACGGCTGAAATTTGTTTCTACTCCTTTATAGGCCGATGCTGATAAAACATTGATCAACACCGAAGCAACAAATAATACTGATGCAATCCCTAAAGCAGCCCATCTTTTTCCACTCATATGTATTCCCCCCAATAAACTTTGTCAGAAAGTCATGCTCCCTCCTATCATATTCTTTCAAAAAAATGCTAAACTAATTTGAGACTATGTTCATTTTATCAAGTTTTATTTACTTATGGTAATAATTGATATATTTTACATAAAATATCAGGAGGACCGATGAATGAGCGAGAGAAAAAACATTTTTTATTATCACAAGCGTAACGAAGAGGTTCTTGCCAAAGCAGCGCCGCTTTTTGAGGCAACAGAGAGATTTGGGTTTACGATCGTCGATGACTACAAAAATGCCAATATTATCGCAAGCATTGGTGATGATGGTACGTTCCTTCAAGCTGTACGTGCAACCGGCTTTCGTGAAGATTGTCTCTATATGGGCATATCAACAAAAGATAATTTAAATATGTACTGTGATTTCAGAATCGGTGAAACCTCTAGAATGATTGATGCTATGCTTACAGATCAATTGAAGGTACGACGTTATCCGTTGCTTGAAGTTTTTGTAAGTGGGCAAGGAACATATAATTGTTTAAACGAATTTAGCATCCGTTCCTCGATTATTAAAACACTGGTTATTGATGTTTTCCTTGATCAATTGCATTTTGAAACTTTCCGTGGAGATGGTTTAATTGTAGCAACGCCAACCGGTAGTACCGCCTATAACAAATCAGTTAATGGTGCCATTGTCGACCCACTGATTTCTTGTATGCAAGTAAGTGAAGTTGCCTCCATTAATAATAATCGCTATCGTACACTCGGGTCCTCTTTTATTGTTGGAAAAGAAAGAGCGTTAACGTTAAAAATCTTAACAGAAGAAAATGATTATCCAACAATGGGAATGGATAATGAGGCATTAAGCATCCGCCATGTTGATAAAATCCAAATTAAAATAAGCGATAAAAAATTAAAGACACTGAAATTAAAGGACAACTCCTTCTGGGAAAAGGTTAAGCGAACGTTTCTATAAAAAAGGGCTGGCGAGAATGCCTCGTCAGCCTTGAATTGATTTTTCCTTTATTCTTTTGCTAGAGAGTAAATTTGTTTTGGATAAAGAATAAATCGTTAATGCAGTCCAGATAAAAATAAATGATAAAAGCTGCACTTTTGAAAAATGCTCTTTATACATAAATATTCCTAATATTAAGGTTAAGGTTGGTGCAATGTATTGGAGAAACCCTAACAATGATAGAGGAATCTTTTGTGCTCCCTTTGCAAAATATAGAAGAGGCACTGCTGTTGCAACTCCGGCCCCGATTAATAAAAGATTAGTTCCGGCACTGGCAGTTAAAAATGAGCTATTCCCTTTGAACAATAGAATGATCAAATAAATGGCAGCAATGGGTGTCACCGTTAGCGTTTCTAATGTAAGCCCTACTGAAGAATCGACATTAATCATTTTCTTGGCTAAACCGTAAAGTCCAAAGGAAAGAGCCAAAATAATCGCCACCCAAGGGAATTGTCCATGGGAGAAGGTAATAATGAGTACACCTGTAGCAGCTAAACCAAAGGAAATATATTGATAGAAGGATAACTTCTCCTTTAAAACAATCATGCCCAATAAAATGCTGACCAGCGGATTAATATAATAGCCCAAACTTGTTTCGATCATATGACCGTTATTGACAGCCCAAATATAGGTGTACCAATTGATACTGATCAGGAAGGACGCACTAATAAGTGCATACATCTGTTTTTTATTTTGTGCAAAGCCTTTCCATGTCTTTATAAACAGTCCCCATTTTTTGGTGAACAACAGAATGATAAGCATGAAAATAAAGGACCATAAGACTCGATTCGCGAGAATTTCCTTTGCGTTTACCCCATGTAGAAGCTTCCAATAAATAGGCAGAAGCCCCCATAGAAAATAAGAAAATCCAGCGTAAATAACCCCCTGTTTTGTATTACTATTCATTATATTTCTATCCCCTATTCTTTCTAGTATCGAAATAATATTATAACGTGATTTTCGAAAAATAGGGTAATTATTTTAAAAATAAAACAGGCAATCAATTTTTCAATCGATTGCCTGTTTGTCCTATTATGACTTTTTTATCGATTCAAATTCTTTTTGTCTCAGTTCTATTCTGCGGATTTTACCTGATGTGGTTTTTGGCAGTTCCTCAACATATTCGATCTTTCTTGGATATTTGTATGGGGCAGTTAGTTCTTTTACATGCTCCTGTAATGTTTTCGTTATTTCCGCCGTATCACTTGGAGATACTCCCTCTCTTAAAACAACAAATGCCTTTACTATATATCCGCGAATTTCATCAGGGCTTGCTACTACCGCGCATTCTTTTACAAATGGGTGTTTCACCAAAGCATCTTCGACTTCAAAAGGCCCAATTGTATAACCGGAACTGATAATAATATCATCACCGCGCCCTTCAAACCAGAAATAGCCATCTTCATCCATTTTAGCTTTATCTCCCGTTACATAATAATCGCCGCGGAATTGCATAGCTGTTCTTTCCGGGTCTTTATAATAATTTTTGAATAATGCCGGTGTCTCGACATGAACCGCAATATCTCCTACCTCGCCAACAGCACATACCTGACCCATATCATTAATAATTTCGACTCGATTGCCAGGTGTTGGTTTCCCCATTGATCCCGGTTTTAATTCCATTCCTTTCGTAACTCCTACTAACAATGTGTTCTCTGTTTGTCCATAGCCATCACGAACATCTATTTGAAAATGTTTTCTAAATGTATCGATAACTTCACGATTTAATGGTTCTCCTGCCGACACCGCACTATGAAGTTTTGGCAAATGGTATTCCTCCAAATTGTTAACTTTTGCCATTAATCGATACTCTGTCGGTGTGCAGCATAGCACATTGACCTGGTATTTCTCTAGGAGGGACAAATATTTTTGCGGATCGAATTTTCCATTATAGACCAAACCTGTTGCACCAGAGCCAAGCACTGATAAAAATGGGCTCCAAATCCATTTTTGCCAGCCAGGGGCTGCCGTGGCCCAAACTGTATCTCTCTCCTCAATACAAAGCCACTTTGCAGCAGCAGTGCGCAGATGAGCAAAAGCCCAGCCATGTGTATGGACTACACCTTTTGGATTCCCTGTTGTCCCGGAAGTATAGGATAAAAAGGCCATATCATCACGAAGTGTGTCAGCAAGTGTCAGATTTTCTGAAGCGCTCTGCATTTCAGCATCCAACTGAACCCAACCTTCCTTTTCAGCTCCGACGACAAATTTCACTAATGGTTGCGTTTCCTTTAAATTCGTGAATTGCCCCGTAAATGGATGATAACTGACAACTGCTTTCACATCACCATGAGAGATTCTGTACTGCAGATCTTTTTCCCGTAACATTTCCGAACTTGGAATGACTACCATGCCTGCTTTTAAAGCTGCTAAATAGACGACGTAGGCTTCAATTAAACGCGGAATAATGACAAGAACGACATCACCTTTAGATAGACCATTTTGTGCAAAGACATTGCCAGCTTTGTTCACTTGCTTTAACAGCTCTTCGTATGTAATTTCCTCTGTGTCGCCAGACTCATTTTCCCATTTTAATGCCACTTTCCCCTGAACTTTAGCAAATTTCTCTACCTCGGAAACTAAATTATAATGTTCCGGTGCAATCAAATCTTCCCGTTTCATCCTAATCCCCCTCATTAAAAAATTTTCATCCCATGATTATTATACAAAATTATTTAAAAATTTTAAATTATTATTCAAGTGAAAATTTATTCCTATACAAAAAGAGAGTGGGAAGATCCCACTCTCTGTAGCCATCGTATTGATTTTTAATTATCGAGCGAACCCGCCTAATTGTGATTCAGCCATTGATACTAGGCGCTTAGTGATTTCTCCACCAACAGATCCGTTAGCGCGAGAAGTAGTATCAGCACCAAGATTTACACCAAATTCTTGAGCAATTTCATACTTCATTTGGTTAAGAGCTTCTTGAACTCCTGGTACTAAAAGTTGATTAGAGTTGTTGTTTCTAGCCATCTATACTCACCTCCTTGTGAGTATAGATTGTGTAGAACCAGCAAACTTCATTCTATTTAAAAATTGGTAATTATTCACATAAAATTCAAAAATAACAATTAAAATAATTCTTGAAATTCTTCAATTTTCTCTTTATATGGTTTGATGAAGACCGTTTCTGTTTCCTGAACTGCTTCTCGAATCAACGGTTCGAAATCATAATAGCTTTCATACTGATTTACTTTTTCCCGTTTTGGTTTTGTTTTAGGTGAAGCTGGTACAAACACTGTACAACAATCTTCAAATGGGCGATTTGAAATTTCTAAGGTATCTATTTCACTCGCGATTTTAATAATATCGGTTTTGTCCATCGAAATCAAGGGGCGCAAAATGGGTGTGTTAGTTACTTCATTAATGGCAAACATACTTTCAAGAGTTTGGCTGGCAACCTGCCCCAAACTTTCCCCGGTAATAATGGCTAGCCCTTCATTAATATTTCTGATTTCATCCGTGATTCTTAGCATCATTCTTCTAGTAGAAGTCATCGTATAATTTTCCGGTACTTGTTCACGTATTGCTTGCTGCACATCAGTGAAAGGCACAATATGCAGCTTAATGGAACTTCCATAAATTTCTGCCAGCTTTCCTGCAAGGTCAATAACTTTCTCTTTTGACCGTTCACTTGTAAATGGTGGACTGAAAAAGTGGACTGCCTCTATTTCCAATCCGCGCTTCATAGATAGGTATCCAGCAACAGGACTATCAATACCACCAGAAAGCATCAGCATTGCTTTTCCACTTGATCCAAGTGGTAAGCCTCCTGCTCCTTTAATCGTCTCACAAGATAAATAGACAGCTTCTTTTCTAACTTCAGCCCGAAGATTAATATCTGGATTTCTGACATCCACCTTTAATCCAGGAATATTAAATAATAAATGTCCGCCAATAGCATGATTGAGCTCATTTGTATCTAATTCAAAGGTTTTATCTGATCTCTTGGCCGTCACTTTAAAGGTTTTCCCCTCCTCGAAGAGAGCTTTAACAAGATCAAGTGAAGCCTGTTTAATGACATCCATATCTTTTTTTATCTTTACTGCCGGACTGAACGATTGAATACCAAAAATATGTTTTAATTTCTCAATGATTTCTATCCCATTTTCACCGTTTAAAATTACATACATCCGATCATGGCTTGCCTCAATTTTAATATTCGTATAGTTTCTTAAAGCAATGCGAACGCTTTTTCTAAGCTTTTCCACAAATTTACCACGATTTCTTCCTTTAGTTGAAATCTCTCCATATCGGATTAAAATACGATCATAATTCATGATTTCATTACCTCTCCTAATTGTTTTACCGTTCTCTCAATTTCTTTGATGACAGTTTTTGCTTCTTCTTCCGTATTGTCATAGGATAGGCTGAGTCTTATCGCACTTTCCGCTAACGATTCCGGAACACCCATTGCCAAAAGTGTGTTGCTCGGAGATTTCTTTTTAGAAGAGCAAGCACTTGTCGTCGAGACAAAGATTTCTTTTTGCTCAAGGGCATGGATAAACACTTCAGACTTAATTCCCTGGAGTGAAAAATTTAATATATGGGGTGCTGAGTTTTCTTGAGGAGTATTCATAATGATACCCTCGATCTTCTCTAACTCCGTTCTCAACAGCTGTTTCATGGCTTCGAGTCTCTTTAATCCCGTTTCTCTTTTCTGTAGGGTTAGGCGCAGCGCTTTGGCTAACGCAACCGCCCCGGCAACATTTTCCGTGCCACTGCGGATTTTCCTTTCTTGATTCCCTCCTGAAAATAACGGAGTAAGGTGAACTCCGTCTCGGATAAACAGGGCACCTGTACCTTTTAGTCCATGAAATTTATGTCCGGAAATCGAGTAAAAATCAATCCTGCTGTCATACAAATCAAGGTGCACCTTGCCCACTCCTTGGACCGCATCCACATGAAATAAAATCGACGGGTGCATTTTTAACATCTCACCGATTTCTTTAATCGGTTGGACGGACCCAACTTCATTATTAACCTGCATAATTGACACTAATATCGTATCTTTGCGAATAGCTTTCTCTATATCCTTAACGGAAACCCTGCCATCCTTATCGACGGGGATCAAGGTAATGTCAAATCCTTCTTGCTCCAGTTGTTCCATCGATTCTCGAACGGCCGGATGTTCAATGCTAGATGTGATTAAATGCTTGCCTTTATTACGACTTCTTCTGGCAGCTCCTTTTATAGCGATATTATTGCCTTCTGTCCCGCCAGAAGTAAAATAAATTTCGGTTGATTTTACTCCCAATAGTTGAGACACTTGCTCCCTTGCCTGAGATAACAGCTTTTCGGCCTTACCGCCAAAACTGTGCAACGATGACGGGTTGCCAAAGTAATCATAGGAAACGGTTAGATAGGAGTCCAATACCTCTTTATATGGTTTTGTTGTTGCACTATTATCAAAATAAATCATAGGATCACCTTTCTAGAGTTAAACCTCTTTGCCGAAATAAATCTTACCACAAAGAGCGGATTTTAAAAAGAAATGAAAAAAACCGACATTCATCGGTTTTCCACTAATCGAGTATTGACGTTTTAATTTTTTTGAGAGCTTCGGGGTCAATTCCCTCTAAGGTTGCTGCTGCCTGTTCTAGGGCCTCTTGATAATCATATCGTCTAAATGCCTGTTCTGCTTCCAAAAGACCTTTCGCAACAGATGGATATTGTGTGCGATAACGGTTTCCATATTGAATGGCTTTTTCGGCCAAGGTAACATTTTCAATCAGCTCAATGGTGGCATTTACCAGTTTTTCAACGGTTAACTCTGCAATTTCCAAATACTGATTTAATGCCGAAATATTGAGTGGCTTTTCTTCGAGCTGGAGCCAAACATTCTGAATGCTGTCATTTGTATCTTCAACTAAATAACTATAGTCACCTGGTAATCCCGGAACATTGCTTTTAGTGACAAGACGAACAGTTTCTTTCATCTTCTGCGCTAATTCACGCACCTTTTCCCGCGCTTCTAGTTCATCTTTCCGCAATGTCTGCAGCTTAAGCGCAAAGGAGTGCTGCCCATCCCTGATCACATCTAGTTGCTCTTTAATTCCAATCAGCTCTTCACTGATTAAAGATTGAGCTGTATTATTTAGTTTTATTTTTTCATTTAGGATATCATAGCGTTTTTCAATCGTTGCTAGCTCCGTTTGCAAGCTTCTTAGTTCTTCCAAGTCATGATCCGACAAATGATAGGTTGACTGTATATCGTGCACCTCAGCTGCCAAATGTTTATTTTCTTCTTCGGCATCTGATAGAAGATTCCCAGTCAGATTTCCATTTTTAATGATAAAATGCTTGGCATGAACTTCCTTTTCCAATAAATCAAACAATACATCAATTCTCTGTTTAACCTCAGTAATGCCTTCTTCTGCTTCCTTGATGTCTAATTTTTCTATCAAGGCTATATTTTCCGCAACCTTTTCCTCTAGGTTTTTCGTTTCCTTTTCAACGTTAACATGCTCTAAATAGTAATTCTGCTCGTTCATTTCTCGGAAACCCGCCAGCACCTCTGAAATCTGATTAGGCAACAACGACTGGCATTCAATTAAAAACTGAGGAATCACACTCATGTTATACTTAATGTCACCTAATTTACTGTGAATGCTTAGAACCACTTCTCGGGCTTCAAGATAATTGCCCTGTTCCGTTTTTTCCTCATAATCCTGGAATTTTTGAGTGACTTCGTCAAGGGCTTTCTCCAGACCCTTTTCAGCGTTTCCGAAGCTGTGACGGTGAGCCAGCAATGTTTTCTTAGATTCCCGATAAATTTCCTTTAACTCATCGATCTCAAGACGGTTTTTCTCTTCACTGCCAACCAGTTCATGAAGTTCTTCTAATATAGTATTAATTTGGTTTTCTATTCCCTGTAACTGTTCAGATATCTGATTTTGGACTTCCTTCGCCTTTTTAAAGCGATACTTGTCAATGTACTCCTCAGCATCAAACAGCATATCTTCTAAGCTTGGGAGCTTCACAGCAACTACATCATCCCACTGGTTTCGCCAATGCTCGAAAAGTTCCTCAGTTTGCCCGGTCATGTTTAACTGTTTCACTTTCGACATTTCATCGGGAATTGGCCGACTATTTAAATCAATTTTCCAAGACTCTAATCGATCCATTTCCCTAAAATACTTCTTCTTTATAAAAAATCCAAATACAAATAAGGCCAGTAAGAGGATAAAAACCCCAATGACATATTGCATGTTAAAGCCCCCTATTCCCAACAATCATCTATATAATATTTCGAATGGTTCAATTCATTGCCTTTATGATAACATGTAAACGACATTTTTTGACTAGTAATTTCAATTTTTTTGTAAAAGAAAATCAAAAAACCGCGACTTAGTAAAAAAAATGAAGAATAGTTCAATTTTAACTAAAAAAAGGGAATAATCATAATAAAAAGCACTAAACGGTAGAGGAAATTTTTTCCTCATCGTAAGTGCCTGTAGATTATTATATTTTGAAAAATTTTATTTGTATAATACTTCCTTTTTAAAATCAACCTGTCCGCAAAGATTTTTTTCAACCCACTGGTACAGATCCTTCAAATATTTTTGCTCGAAAAATTTCTCGTTTGGAAAAACATATAAAACCTCTCGGAGGTAATGTGTATTTATAAATGGCATCATTAATAGTCCTTTTAATTGGATAATTAAATAAGGAATAGAATGTGGAAGAAACTCATTCCATTCAAAGCCGCGTTCAAAGACCTGCTGAAGATAATACTTTTCCTTTACAGAATATGTCGCCATAATTTCCCTGACCATTTGAGAATCCATCGACATTTCACGATACACAAAGCTGGCCAGTTGACTGTTTTCACAATGAAAATGATGCAAATCAGCAATAATTTTTTTTAAACAAGTCTTGGCCCCTTTTTCAATGGATTGAAAGCCATTTTCAATTTTTTGAATATATTGCTCAAAAAAATACGTATAGCAAAATTCAAGCAACCCTGCTTTATTATCAAAATAGTAGGAAATAGTGGCGCTATTGACCTTGGCTGCCTTGGCAATATCCCTGATAGAAGTCCCATTATATCCTTTTGAATTAAATAAGAGAATAGCCGCCTTTACAATCTCTTCCTTTGAATTTCGCTTCATCAGTTCTCCCCCTTTAGAACGCCAAATTTCCCATTACAAAAGTATTCTTTGCCAGACTGGCGGATTCCTTTATGAAAATATCGACAAAGTCTGCTTATTTTCTTTGATTTCTGATAAAATAGAAGAAAGTTATTAAAGAAAAAAGGTGAAATAGAATGTTTAACGTCGAAACATACAAGGGCGATCGTGAAGAAAACTATCAATTAGTCATTAAGCAACTGCACGCCCTGCTCCTTGGCGAAAAGAATCAGATTGCGAATTTAAGTAATGCTTCCGCCCTTTTAAATCAATTCTTAGATCGGATTAACTGGGTCGGTTTTTATTTAATGGAAGAAAATGAATTAGTTTTGGGGCCGTTTCAGGGACTTCCAGCCTGTGTACGAATCCCGTTAGGCAGAGGAGTTTGCGGGACTGCAGCTTTGAAGCGTGAAACATTCCGTGTTGAAGATGTTCACCAATTTCCTGGTCACATCGCCTGTGACGCCGCTTCACGCTCAGAAATTGTCATTCCTTTAGTGAAAGAAGGACAATTATTAGGGGTCTTAGATATCGATTCGCCTGAAACTAACCGTTTTGACGAACTGGATCAAGAAAAATTGGAAGAATTAGTTGCAGCATTGGTGCAGTATTTATAAGAGAAGGAATGTTTGATGTCTTTCATCTATAGGATGAAGGACATTTTTTGTATTGTTATTTAGCTGTGTGTCTTTCATGAGCCGGTTGAAGAACAATTTATCTCTATTTTTGCTTTGATTTGTCTTTCATATGCTGGTTAAAAGACAATTTATCTCTATTCATGCTGTGATTTGTCTTTCATAAGCCGGTTGAAAAACAATTTATCTCTATTTTTGCTTTGATTTGTCTTTCATAAGTCGGTTGAAAGACAATTTATCTCTATTCATGGCGTGATTTGTCTTTCATAAGCCGGTTGAAGAACAATTCATCTCTATTTTTGCTGTGATTTGTCTTTCACGAGCCGGTTGAAAAACATTTCATCTCTATCCTTACTCTAATTTGTCTTTCACGAGCCGGTTGAAAGCCATTTTTCCCAGCTTCTTGCTCTAATTTGTCTCTCATACACCGTTACTTCTTTTTTGGGTACATAGAACCCCTCCATTTTCCCTTTTCCCTCGTGTAGCCGCTTTTTCATGAATGTAGCACCCTCTTACGTAACAAACTCAACAAAAAACCCCCAAACCAATAAAGGTAAGGGGGTTTCTTTTAAAATTAACGAGAGTAGAACTCAACGATAAGAGTTTCGTTAATTTCAGCTGGCAATTCTGAACGCTCTGGTAAGCGAGTGAAAGTACCTTCTAATTTGTCAGCATCGAAAGTTAAATAATCAGGAACGAAGTTATTTACTTCGATTGCTTCTTTGATGACATCAAGGTTGCGTGATTTTTCACGAAGGCTGATTGTTTGGCCAGGAGCTACACGATATGATGGAATATCCACGCGAGAACCATTAACTAAAATGTGGCCATGGTTTACTAATTGGCGAGCTGCACGACGAGTGCGAGCAAGGCCTAAACGGTAAACAAGGTTATCAAGGCGAGTTTCAAGAAGAATCATGAAGTTTTCACCATGAACGCCGCTCATTTTACCTGCTTTTACGAATAGATTACGGAATTGACGCTCAGTAACACCGTACATATGACGAAGTTTTTGCTTTTCTTGTAATTGCAATCCGTATTCAGAAAGCTTTTTGCGTTGGTTTGGACCATGTTGTCCAGGAGCGTAAGGACGCTTTTCTAATTCTTTACCAGTGCCGCTTAGAGAAATTCCAAGACGACGAGAAATTTTCCAGGTTGATCCTGTATAACGAGCCATGAGTGACTCCTCCTTGTGTGTTTTTATTTGGGTAAAATAAAAACCGTTATGAAATAACAATAATAGTCATTTTGTTTTCATGCACCATCGCCCTAGCAGCAGAGGGTTACTCGATGCACCATCAAAAGATTCCTTCTTTCGAGGAACAAAATGAGCCTAGTAAGGATTTTCATATAGGCTGCAATATTTTACACAAAGAGTATTATATAATTTTCATCCTGCAAAAGTCAAGTATATTTCTTATTAAATGGGTTATATACCGATTTCTTATCAACTATATAAATTATTCAAAAATAACTTACCAAAACACTCCAATTTTATCTATAATTAGGGTATGATGTATATATTTGGAATTAAAGATAGAGAAAAATAGGTGGAGATAAATGGGTGTGTTACAAAATCAATTAGAGAGATATAAAAAATTATTCCATATATCAGAGAAACTTCATTCAACCATGAATGCGGATCTCTTGCTGGGTGAATTATTTGTCATCCTCAAAGAGGTTTATCCAAACTACTCCTATATTTTATTGTTATCGCATGATACACATTGTCACAATGACTTACCGATTATCGAAATTGATTATGATAGTGACAATTTCGCCGTAGTTACTGCTTATACCACTGGGATTAATCAGTTTGAATATTCCTCGGATGAGCAGCATGCCATTCTATATGCCCCGTTAAAGGGAAGACAAGGGATTTACGGGGTTTTGCAAATCATTGTTCCTGATTCCATCACATTCCCGGATGAAGAGATTGAGTTTATTACGTTATTTACCAATTGTGCAGGATCCGCCTTGGAAAACGCACGGCTTTACCAGCAGAACCATCAAGTGATTTCAAATTTAAAACTTCTTAATGATACTTCCCAACGCCTAAACTCAAACTCTCGCCTTGCGGAAAAAATGTCTTATGTTTCAGATCAAATTAAAGCATCATTCGAAGCGGAGGAAGTTGGTTTTTTCCTTGTTTCAGATGATCAAACGACGGTAAAGATACTCCCTGGAACCACTCGTTACTTTTTTTCAAAGCAGGCTCGAATTTATCTGGATTATATAAAGAAAAAATTTCTCTTAGATCCAGAACCACTTTTTATCGGAGATGTTAATTTACATAAAATCGTTGATTTTAAAAATTTCCATTCTGTAATGGCGATACCGGTTTTTCAGAACGAAATTTTAAGGGGTTTTTCCATCGTTATGCATCATAAACCCTATTTCTTTTCTTTTGAAGCCTTTAAGCTGTTACAGTCACTTATCCAGCATTCATCTTTGGCTCTCACCAACACGTTGCTTCGCGAAGAATTAAGTAGACTAGTCATAACTGACCATCTTACAAAACTGCATTCTCGTAAATTTTTAGATGAAAAGATTCAACAATCAATGAAAGAAGACGATGAAGGGACCTTTATCTTGGTCGACCTTGACAATTTTAAAAAAGTCAATGATTCTTTCGGGCATCAAATTGGTGATGAAGTCTTAGTCCAGGTAGCAATATTAATAAAATCTGGGATTAGAAAAAATGATATTGGCGCGCGCTGGGGCGGAGAAGAGCTGGCCATTTATCTTCCAGGTGTTTCATTGGAGAAAGGAGTGTCCATTGCAGAGAGATTAGTCGTGATGGTAAACGAAACTTCTACTCCCCATGTCACCGTTTCCTGCGGTGTCTCTTATTGGCATCAGGATTATCCCGACACTTATCAGGCACTATTTAAACGTGCCGATGAAGCCCTTTATTTCGCAAAGGAAACTGGTAAAAACAAAGTTGTTACTCAGGCAGATTATAATAAAGAAGCAGGCTGAGGTACCCATTAATTTGGGTGCCTTTATGGTGTTAAGAGACATATAATATAGTAGATTAAGAAAACGTTTCCAATTAGGAGGAGAAACTTTGGAGGATAAAAAAAACCGATTTGAAACGGAAGTCATTCATGCCGGCTATCAAGATGGTCAGCATCAAGCGAGCCTTGTGCCACCCTTGTATCAAACATCTACTTTCACATTTACAAGTGCTGAAATAGGTGAAAAAAGATTTGCCGGACAAGAAGATGGTTTTATTTATTCAAGATTAGGTAATCCAACTATAAAAATGCTTGAAGATCGAATAGCCGTTTTGGAAAAAGCAGAAGCTGGTTTGGCCTTTGCATCTGGAATGGCCGCCGTTAGCGCTGTAATAATCTCATTAACCAAAACAGGAGATCATATTTTATGCTCCCAAGGTGTTTATGGGTGTACTTTCGGACTGTTACAATTATTAAAGGAAAAATATGAGATTGACCATGATTTTTCCAGCATGGATTCTTTAGCCTCATTAGAAAGAGAAATAAGGCCAAATACGGCTTGTATTTATATCGAAACTCCCATTAATCCTACCATGAAGTTAGTTGACCTCGAAATGGTCGCATCTATCGCTAAGAAAAAAGGAATTCCAGTAGTTGTTGATAACACTTTCTGCTCCCCCTACCTACAAACCCCCATTACCTTAGGCTGCGATATTGTTATTCATAGTGCAACAAAATATATTTGCGGACATGGTGATGTCATTGCTGGACTTGTTGTTGGAAAGAAAGAATGGATTCAGAAGGTTTCAAGGACCACACAGAAGGATATTGGGGGAATCATTTCGCCATTTGATGCCTGGCTGTTGCTTCGGGGAATAAAAACATTGGCTGTTCGAATGGATCGTCATACCGAAAACGCTTATAAGTTATTTGAATTCCTTAGATGCCATCCTAAGGTCGAATCAATCTATTATCCAGGTGACAAGGAGCATAAAGATTATCCCATTATGAAAAAACAAATGAAACAGCCGGGCGGCTTGATTGCATTTTCTCTTAAAGGTTCTAAACAAACAGCACAGCAGTTTATGAATCATTTGAAAATCATTAAAATTGCCGTTAGTCTTGGAGACACGGAAACCTTAATCCAACACCCGGCAACTATGACCCATGCGGTTGTGCCCGAACAAGAAAGGCTGAAAATGGGCATAGGCTCTAATTTACTCAGGCTATCCGTTGGTCTTGAAGCTTGGGAGGATCTAAAAGAAGATCTGGAGCAAGCTTTAGAAAGGATATAAAAAAACTCGCCGCGGCGAGTTTTTTTTCAAAAGATTAATATTTAATGAGGGTATACTTCTTTTTCCCTCTTCTAATAATCGTGAACTGCCCCTCGATTTTGTCTGCATCACCCAATACATAATTGGAATCAGTCACTTTTTCACCGTTGATGCTGATGGCGCCGTTGGTGATATCTTCGCGGGCTTGGCGCTTGGAAGGAGAAATTTTCGCTGAAACAATCAGGTCTACTAAATTACCGTCAAAGTCAGCATTTACGTCAAATGATGGTACGTCTTTAAAGCCCTGCTTGATTTCTCCAGCACTCAAGCTTTTCACATCACCGCTGAACAATGCTGCAGAAATTTTAATCGCTTGTTCCAATGCAGCTTCACCGTGGATTAGACGGGTCATTTCTTCCGCTAATACCTTTTGGGCTTTACGAAGATGAGGCTCTTCCTCCACAGCTTTTTCCAGTTGTTCAATTTCTTCATGAGACAAAAATGTGAAGATTTTTAAGTATTTTACAACATCCGCATCTGCTGTGTTAATCCAGAATTGGTAGAATTCATATGGTGTTGTTTTTTCAGGATCCAACCATACAGCACCGCTTTCGGTTTTTCCGAATTTAGTGCCATCTGCTTTTGTAACAAGCGGGATGGTTAATCCAAATGCTTTAGAGTTTTCCGGATGAATTTTACGGATCAATTCCAATCCTGACGTGATATTTCCCCACTGATCGCTGCCGCCAATTTGCAATTTGCACTTGTGATTTTCGAATAAATGAAGGAAATCCATCGCCTGTAAAATCGTATAAGTGAATTCAGTAAACGAAATACCCGTATCAAGGCGAGAGGCAATGGTATCCTTTGCCAGCATATAATTTACCCCAATATGCTTCCCAATATCACGTAAAAAAGTAACAACGTCCATCGAACCGGCCCAATCATAGTTATTCACCATAATGGCACCATTTTCTCCTTCAAATTCAAAAATCGATTGAAGCTGTTTTTTAATTCCCTCAACATTTTGTTGAACGGTATCTAATGTTAAGAGCTTTCTTTCCTCACTTTTACCACTTGGATCTCCAATTAATCCTGTTGCACCGCCAACTAAAACAATTGGTCGATGGCCCTGCTGCTGAAATCTTCTTAGAGTTAAAAACGGCAGCAAATGACCGATGTGCATACTGTCTGCTGTTGGATCAACCCCACAGTAAAGTGAGATATGATCTGTATTGAGGACATCTATTAGTCCTTCTTCATCGGTTTGTTGATAGATGATGCCACGCCACGCCAAATCTTGTAATAAATCCACTATATTCCCTCCAGTCAAAATAAAAACGCCCCTTGCAAATATGCAGGGACGTAAAAATACGCGGTACCACCCGGCTTGAGGAATAACTCCTCCACCTTGGAACAAATAACGGTTCTAATCCGTTCTCCGTTACTTTACCTTCACGGAGACAGCTCGAGGATGTAATTCATTCTTCTATATGTGGCAGCTTTCACCAGCCGCTGCCTCTCTTCACACAGGGATAGAAGAACTACAATTGATTCCCTTCACAGCTTTTATTATTTAAATTAAAGCATTTTTACCATACATTTCGACTGATGTCAAACGAAAACTAGAAATTTCAGAAAAATGCAAGAGGTTGTCAATATTTTCATCTCTATTATGATATAATGTTAAGTTGAGGTGATGCATTCAAATGAAAGAAAAATTAAAGGGCTGGCTGGAAAAAACAAAATCGATCATACAATTTATTACACATAGAAAAACCATTAAAGGCGCCAGCATTACCTATCAGGTTCTATGGAATCTGTTTTTGATTGTCTTGACAGTCGTAATACTGGGAGGAGCTTTTGCTACAGGTGTCGGTGCCGGCTATTTTGCCTCACTTGTAAAAGATGAACCTGTCCGCTCCTATGAAAACATGAAGAAGGATATCTATAATTACACGGAAACATCGCAATTATACTTTGCTAATGACGTCTATCTTGGAAAGCTTAGGACCGATCTCGAACGTGAAGAAGTAGAGATAGATCAAATTTCTGATAACCTGATCAATGCGGTTATTGCTACAGAGGATGAATACTTTTACCAACACAAGGGAGTCGTGCCAAAAGCTGTTTTTCGTGCTCTCTTTCAGGAAGTAACAAATTCGTCGATTCAATCAGGCGGGAGTACACTTACCCAACAGTTAATCAAAAACCAAATTCTCACCAATGAAGTTTCCTTTCAAAGAAAAGCAAATGAAATATTACTTGCCCTTCGTTTAGAAAAATTCTTCAGCAAAAAGGAAATTCTTGAAGCCTATTTAAATGTTGCGACTTTTGGGAGAAATTCTTCCGGTAAAAATATCGCCGGTGTCCAGGCTGCAGCCAAAGGAATTTTTGGAAAAAATGCAAAAGACCTGTCTCTGCCGCAAGCTGCCTTTATTGCTGGATTACCGCAAAGTCCATTTGGTTACACACCATTTACGAACCAAGGTACGGTGAAAACCAACCTAGAGCCGGGGCTTACACGAATGAAAACAGTTTTAAAAAGAATGTTTGATGGCGGTTATATCAATAAACAACAATATCAAGAAGCATTAGCATACGACATTACAAAGGACTTTATTCCAGCAGGCACCAATCCACATGATAACTATCCATGGCTAACGGATGAAATTGAAAAACGCTCCATCGAGGTACTAACAACCGTTTTGGCTAAACAAGACGGATATGAAGAAAAAGATTTAAAAAATGATGATAACCTTTTTTATAAATATAAAACACTGGCAAGTCATGCCTTACGACAAAATGGGTATGAAATTCATACAACCATCAATAAAGATATTTATGACGCCATGCAAGTGGTAAAGGATAATTATAAATATTATGGTCCGGATAAGGCCCAGGCAAAACCAGATCCTGAAACAGGCCAGCAAGTAACTGTGATGGAGCCGGTTGAGGTTGGAGCTATGCTGATTGAAAACAAAACTGGCGCCATAATCAGCTTTGTAGGTGGAAGAGATTATAATAAGCAGCAAGTCAATCACGCGACTAATGCCATAAGACAAAACGGGTCTACCATGAAACCGCTGCTTGTCTATGGACCGGCTATTGAGTTGGGACAAGCTTCACCGGGAACACCTCTACCTGACGTAGAATTGCGGCTCAATCCTGCCAGCAGCTCACCGTGGCCGCGCAACTATGATTTACGGTACAGCGGAATTGTGGCGGCAAGATATGCACTAGCTAAATCGTATAACGTTCCAGCTGTTAAGCTTTATTCAGAAATTGTCAATCAAGACCCGGCAAAGTATCTTGAAAAAATGGGATTCACATCACTTCGAAAAGACGACCATACCAATCTTGCAACCGCAATTGGTTCCTTGAAAAACGGGGTGACCATTGAAGAAAACACAAATGCCTTCAGTACTTTTGCCAATAATGGAAAATTTATTGATGCTTATTTAATCGACCAAATTGTGGATAAAGACGGAAAGGTCATCTACAAGCACGAGGTGAAACCAGTTGATGTCTTTACACCACAAACGGCTTATTTAACCCTTGATATGATGCGTGATGTTATTAAAATGGGAACAGCAGCAGGAATTAAAAGCAAACTAAGTTTCAGTTCTGATTGGGCTGGCAAAACAGGTACAGGTAATGAGTACATTGATTCCTGGTTTGTTGCCACTAACCCGAATGTCACCTTTGGCATTTGGACTGGTTATGATACACCTAAATCTTTAAGGACTTCTGGTTTGTCGTATAGTCAAAGAACGAATTATTTATGGGCAGAATTAATGAATGCGGCTTATAAAATTAAGCCAGACTTGGTTGCCCCTAAAGAAGCGTTCCCAATGCCTGAAGGGATCGTGAAGCGATCTTATTGTGCAATTTCAGGTCTCTTGCCTTCAAGTCTTTGTTCTAGGGCCGGATTAGTTGAAAGTGACTATTTCAACGTTAATCATGTTCCGACTAAAGTGGATGACAGCTTGATTGAAAGCAAATATGTAACTATAAATGGCAAAAAATATATGGCTTTAAGCTCTACGCCAAAAGAATTTGCCCAATCAGGAGTTATTTTAAATCCTGACTTTATCACGAGAATGGTTGGGAGAAACTTCAGAAACATCAATCAACTGATTCCTGACAGGGGACGTTGGGGAAATGTTCTTGTCCCTGACGCTAAAATGGTGGACAATGGCAAAAACCCTAATTCTGTCACCCTCTCAATATCAGGAAATACCCTTTCCTGGACATCATCCGGTGATAATGATGTCATTGGCTATCGCCTCTATAAGGGCCAATCTAAGATTGCCAGCATAAAGAGTGGCTCAAAATTATCGTATAATGCCGGAAGTGGCAGCTATTACGTAAAGGCTGTCGATATTGCTGGTAAAGAATCATCACCCTCTAATGTAGTGGAATTGCCGTAAAAAACAGCACCGAGTTTAAATTCTCGGTGCTGTTTTTCTATATTGATTAGTCTTCCATGGTTGAAAGATCGCCTGTTGGCAAATTAAGTTCCCATGCTTTCAATACACGTCTCATTATTTTACCGCTTCTCGTTTTTGGCAGCTTGTCACGGAAATCAATTTCTCTTGGAGCTGCATGTGCAGCAAGGCCTTTTTTCACGAACTGTCTAATATCTTCTTTGAGATCTTCCGTAGGTTGATAGCCGTCTCTTAATGCGATAAAAGCTTTAATGATTTCGCCACGAACCGGATCCGGTTTTCCAATAACACCGGCTTCTGCCACTGCAGGATGCTCAACAAGCTTACTCTCAACTTCAAACGGACCCACACGCTCACCAGACGTCATGATTACATCGTCCACACGTCCTTGGAACCAGAAATATCCGTCCTCATCCATATAGGCTGAATCGCCGGACACATACCAACCGCCATTTGGCATAAAATATGATTCGTATTTTTGCGGATTATTCCAAATTGTATGCATCATGGATGGCCAGCCTTTTTTAATAGCCAGATTTCCCATGCGGTATGGCGGAAGTTCATTTCCTTGATCATCCACGATGGCTGCTTGAACACCTGGAATCGGTTTACCCATTGATCCTGGTTTAATTTCCATGCAAGGATAGTTGCTGATTAACTGAGCACCCGTTTCTGTCATCCACCAGTTATCATGAATTCGTTTATTAAATACTTTTGCCCCCCATTTTACAACCTCAGGATTCAAAGGTTCACCAACACTTAGTACATGGCGAAGACTGCTCAAATCAAATTTCTTCACCAGCTCATCACCGGCACCCATTAACATCCTAAAGGCTGTTGGTGCACTGTACCACACGGTTACCCCAAAGTCTTCAATCATTTTGTACCACGATTCAGGACTAAAACGTCCACCTATAATAACATTAGAGGTTCCTGTCAACCAAGGTCCAAAAATTCCATAGGAAGTCCCAGTTACCCAACCTGGGTCAGCCGTACACCAATAAACATCATCCTCTTTTAAATCAAGGACCCATTTAGCTGTTTGATAATGCTGAATCATCGCATTATGTACATGCAATACACCTTTTGGCTTACCAGTAGATCCGGAGGTATAGTGGAGGATTAAGCCATCTGTTCTTTCCACCCACTCAATCTTTAGATTTTTGCTTGCCTCGCTCAATTTCGCTAAGAAATCCACATATGGCCCCTGCTCTTCCACATTTTTTCCGACAAGAAAAATGTGCTTCAGTGCAGGTAATTCGTTCACTGGCACCCGTTCTAACAATTCAGGAGTTGTTACCAGTACTTTTGCTTCACTATCTTCTAATCGATCTCTTACAGCCCCTTCCATGAAGGCTTCAAATAATGGGCCAACTATCGCCCCAAGTTTAATCGCACCTAAAACAGTAAAGTAAAGTTCTGGGGATCGCGGCATAAAAATAAAGACACGGTCGCCTTTTTCAACATCACCGTAATTTTTTAGAACATTGCCAGCCTTGTTGGACAGTTCTTTCATTTCTTTAAAGGTATACTTTTCATCCCGTACTGCATCACGATAGTAAAGCGCCACTTTGTTCTTTCGGAATGTATTGACATGACGGTCAATAGCCTCATAGGCCAAATTGACAAGACCGGTTTCGCTCCAGGAAAATTGGTTTTCTGTTTCTTTCCAGTCAAAATTCTTATAGGTTTCATCATAATTATGTAAATTATGATCGCCCTGCACTACTGGTAACGCTTCCACTCTCATTCATTCTCCCCCTTAAAAGAAATAGATTTTGAGATAATTATAGTACAAATTATCACTATTCACAATTTTTTAAAAATATTTTTTTATAAATACCCTGTTTTTACCATGTGTAAATGGTTATTTTAACGTAAAATATGACAGAAAATTTCGTGAAAACACTTTCAAATCTCCAATTTCATGTATAATAGAATGGAAACACTATAGATTTTTCCAGGCGGTGACCAAATGGAACATAAAAAAACCTATAATGCAAAAGAATTAAAAACTCCTCATGGTAAATTAATTATTGAAGGTCCTATTTCATCCGATAAACTTGCAAGCTATGACTTTCATGAAGATCTCGTAGCTTTTCGTCAGCCTGCACAGCAGCATCAAGCACTAATCGGAATTGCTGATCTAGAAGAAGGAAGAATCATAATCGCACGCCATCAAAATACTATAGTCGGCTATGTAACTTTTTTATATCCAGATCCTTTGGAACGATGGTCAGAAGGAAAAATAGATAATTTAATAGAGTTAGGTGCAATTGAAGTCATTCCTCAATTTAGAGGTTTTGCTGTCGGCAAAAATCTCCTTATTGTATCGATGATGGATGATGCCATGGAAGACTATATCATTATTACAACTGAGTATTATTGGCATTGGGATTTAAAAAGAACCAATTTAAATGTTTGGGAATATCGCAAGGTTATGGAAAAGATGATGAATGCAGGTGGCTTGGAATGGTATGCAACCGATGATCCGGAGATTTGTTCTCATCCCGCCAACTGTTTAATGGCGAAAATTGGCAAACGGATTGATACCGAGTCCATCCATAAATTTGATCGGTTAAGATTTATGAATCGTTTTATGTACTAAAAGAATCTGGGAGGAATCCTCATGATCGTAGAAGAAATAATGAAAACGGATGTTGCCACCCTTTTTTCAACGGATACGATAAAAGATGCTTTAACATTAATGGAAACAAGAAAAATAAGACATATTCCCATCGTTGACAGTGAAAATCAGCTTGTGGGGCTCGTTACGGTTGCCAATATTAAAGAGGCAACACCGTCCATCTTTCATACAAATGAACATCCCGAAGATTTAAAAAAGCCGTTGGAACTCATCATGAAAAAGGACATCATTACCGGACATCCTTTGGACTTTGTTGAAGAAGTTGCAGGCTTGTTTTATGAACATAAGATTAGCTGTCTTCCCATTGTAAATGGCAACAAATTGGCAGGAATTGTGACAGAAACAGATTTATTACGAACGATGGTTGAATTAATGGGTGTTCATCAGCCAGGATCCCAAATTGAAATTAGGGTTCCGGATATAACCGGAGTTCTATCCGATATATCAGGCATCATTCATAAGCGTCATGCTAATATTCTTAGTGTACTAGTTTACCCGGACAAACAGGATGATCAATTTAAAATTCTAGTAATCAGGGTCCAATTGATGAACCCTACCGGACTCATTCAAGAGCTAAGAAGTTCCGGCTATCATGTTTTATGGCCTAATCTACCGGGGATTTCACTATGAAAGACCGCTGCTCCTTTGTCTATTCGGAAGAACTGCTGAATTATAAATTCAGCAGCCATCATCCTTTTAATCAGTTCCGGCTTAAGTTAACGGTAGACTTGTTACATAAAATGAATGCATTAGATTCTACACAAATCATCCCTCCTAGAATGGCATCAGAAGAAGAATTAAAACTCATCCATGATCCTAACTATATTGAAGCTGTAAAAAAAGCAGGCCATGGGCTGCTTCAGGAAGAAATAGCTGAAAACTATGGTTTGGGTACGGAAGATACACCCATTTTCGCCAATATGCACGAGGCCAGTTCGTTATTAGTAGGTGGCACCTTAACAGCTGTAGATGAAGTAATGTCCGGAAAATCCTTACATGCGGTTCATCTTGGTGGAGGACTACATCATGGTTTTCGTGGCAAGGCATCCGGATTTTGCATCTATAACGATAGCTCAGTAGCGATTAAATATTTACAAGAAAAGTATAATGCTAGAGTTTTATATGTTGATACCGATGCCCACCACGGAGATGGCGTTCAATGGTCATTTTATGATGATCCCAATGTATGCACTCTTTCTATTCATGAAACAGGAAGATATTTATTTCCGGGTACAGGAAACATCAATGAACGTGGTCAAGGTTCTGGATACGGATATTCATTTAATATCCCTGTTGATGCTTTTACCGAAGATGAATCTTGGCTGCAGACGTATTCCACTGCTTTCAGAGAGATAGCGGAATTTTTCAAACCGGATGTTATTCTGACTCAAAATGGCGCAGATTCACATTATTTCGATCCATTAACCCATTTATCAGCAACCATGAAAATTTACCGGGAAATACCTCGGCTTGCCCATGAAATGGCCCATCAATACTGCGGTGGTAAATGGATTGCCGTTGGCGGAGGAGGCTATGATATTTGGCGAGTTGTTCCAAGAGCCTGGTCCTTAATCTGGCTGGAAATGACCGAAAATGCAACTGGTTTCGGTTTCTTACCACCTGAATGGACGGAAGAATGGCAAAAAATAGCTCCCGTTAAATTGCCTACACAATGGGACGATCCAGATAATCTGTACCCGCCGATTCCAAGAAAGCCTGAAATTACCGAAAAGAATTTTATAACCCTTGAAAAAGCGCTTTACCCCATTCGCAGCAGCAAAAAAAGTGAAAAGACCATGTAAAAAGGTTAGCCAAACGGCTAACCTTCTATTATTCCTTAGTTGATTTTCGGTGTTCAATTCGATGCGGCAATACAACGATGTTATCACTGACTTTTTCTTTATTCATTAACTTGGTCAATAATCTCATTGCTACTGCGCCAATATCATAAAGAGGCTGCACAACGGTAGTCAGCTGCGGGCGAACCATCAGTGACAATCTGGTATTGTCCGATGTAATAATTTCAAAGTCTTCAGGGATTTTATAACCCTTATCTTCTGCACCATGAACGACACCAAGTGCCGTTTCATCAGCACCCACGAAGATTGCTGTAGGCCTTACTGAAATCTCCAGCATCCTGTCAAATGCTTCTAGACCAGAATCGTACGTATAATCCCCTTCAATCACCAAGTCTTCATTGTAAGGAATAGTAGCTTCGCTTAGTGCGCGTTTATAACCATTCAATTTTTTCTCGGAAATATCGGGTTCATGAAGTGGTCCCATAACAAATGCAATGTTTTTATGACCTCTGTCAATAAAATCTTTAACTGAATCATAAGCAGCTTGTTCATAATCAATATTTACAGACGGAATGGTTTCAGATTGTTCAATAGAACCTGCAAGAACAATTGGAACAGGTGATTTTTTGAATTCATCAACATGGTCAAGAGTAATGTTTCCACCCATAAATACAATTCCATCTACCTGCTTACCTAGCATGGTGTTAAGTAAATGCAATTCTTTTTCCTTACTTTGGTCGGAATTGCTCAAAATAATATTATATTTGTACATAGTGGCGATATCTTCAATACCACGTGCCAGTTCGGCAAAGAAAATATTGGAGATATCCGGAATAATCACTCCGACAGTTGTCGTTTTTTTACTTGCAAGACCTCTTGCTACAGCATTTGGGCGGTACCCTAATCTTTCAATAACCTCAAGCACTTTTTTGCGTGTTACCGGTTTTACATTTGGATTTCCATTAACTACCCTAGATACGGTTGCCATTGAAACATTGGCTTCACGGGCAACATCATAAATTGTTATATTATTCACTTGCATCACTCTCCTAAAGCGTACCTTGTTTACTTTATTTTATAGCATATGAATGAAATCTACTCATACTTTCATTGTGAGATAGTATACAATCTTCATTATCTATTTAATGATACGATAAGATGTAGAAAGCCGCAATTGCATTTTCAACATTTTTCGCATAATTTGAAAAAACCTTCTGCATAATGAAGCAGAAGGTTTTTCAAGCGTTTTATCCCTCTATTCGATTAAACGCGGACAAAGTTAGACGAAAGTAATTCATTGTAGAATTGATCAAATTGATTTAAATCCATTTGCTGTTGGCTATCGGATAACGCGACTGCCGGATCCGGATGAACCTCAGCCATTACGCCGTCAGCACCAATTGCAATGGCAGCCTTTGCCGTCGGAAGCAATAGATCTCTTCTTCCTGTTGAGTGAGTGACATCCACCATGACTGGTAAATGAGTTTCTTGTTTCAAAATTGGAACCGCAGAAATATCTAATGTATTTCTAGTTGCACGTTCATAGGTTCTAATTCCCCGCTCACAAAGAATGATTTGTCCGTTTCCTTGCGCCATAATATATTCAGCAGCATTGATAAATTCCTCGATTGTTGCTGAAAGACCTCTTTTTAACAATACTGGTTTATTTACTGCACCTGCTGCTTTTAACAATTCGAAGTTTTGCATATTTCTTGCACCAATTTGAATCACATCAATATAATCAAGTGCCATTTCAATATCTGCTGGATTGACGATTTCACTGATTACAGCCATGTCATACTCTTGGGCAACCCGTTTTAAGATTTTTAATCCCTCAACACCCAGTCCCTGGAAATCATATGGAGAGGTTCTTGGCTTGTAAGCACCGCCACGCAATAACTTCAAACCTTTTTCTTTCATAGACTTTGCCACGGCAGCCACTTGCTCGTATGATTCAACGGAACACGGACCGAAAACAAAATGAGGCTTGCCGTCTCCAATGTTTTCACCTTTTAATGTGACAATGGTGTCTTCCTTCTTTTTCTTACGGGAAACTAGTAATGCCTTTTTATGGTCATCTTTTTGTAAATCTAATCCTGCTTTAAAGATTTCCTTGAAAATATGATCAATAGTCGCACTATCAAATGGTCCATCATTATTTTCTTTAATTTTATCTAACATCATTCTTTCGCGGACTGGATCGAAACGGTATACCCCCTGGTTTTCCTTAACCCGTCCAATCTCTTGGACGAGTTGAGCTCTCTCATTTATTAATCTCAACAATTCCAAGTTCAGTTCATCCACGCGTGTTCTTAATTGCTCTAATTCATTATTGCCCATCATTCGTCCCCGTCCTCTCTTTTGCAAATCAGACAATACCGTAATTGGTATAGAAACTGGTTCACAAGACACAAAATTAAAATTTTTTAAAACTTTTTAATAATTAGGGATTATTATAACGGATAAAAAATACTTTGTCACCTCTTTTTTCTTTAACAATTCGACGCTTTTAAGCATTAAAGAATATGTAAGGTGTATTTATTTAATGTATTCATCTCATAGACAAGATGTGAAATATAAATGATTAAATTTCTCCCACCGCTGCAGTTAAGGATTTATTGGTGATTTTCCAATGGGAAGCATTCCACGATGGCTGTCCTTTAGTGAAAAGAATCGCCTGAGGTGATTCATGCTTAATTTGGAAATTTTCAGCAATCTCGTTAGAAAGTGGTTTTGAGTCCTGAACAGCTAAATAATAGGTTGGCAGCTCTGGATGTTCCTTAGAAAACTTTTCATATTCCTGATAAGCAGCATGGCTGATTGGACAAGTAAGACTGTGCTTCAACAAATAAAACGTATCTTCTTTTGTCAATAATTCCTCAAATTGCTCAACAGATTCAATTTTTTTAAGCATGATTTATAACCTCCATATGAAAGATGCGGTGAAGTCATTTTAACACTTCACCGCATCGTAAACAAATAAACAGACCTATAGTTTTACTTTACTCTCTTCTTCCTCCAGAGCCCTTTGAGTTTCTGCCAATTTTTTACGCAGCTCTTCACTATTTAGCGTGGATTTACCTGATGTCTTTGACGGAGTAGAAATATTTTGAGGAGATTCTAAAGATATATAGGCTGTATCAGAATCTTCTTCGCCCTGTTTCTCTTTTCCCTTATTAAATAATCCTGTTGATTGCTTGGCAATTCCCTGTGAGAGGGATATCGTTTTTTCCCGCAATGGCTCAGTTTTTTCTAAAAGGTTTCCTGCCTGGCCTGTTAGTGTATTTCGCAGTTCTTTTCCTGCCTTAGGAGCAAGAAGCAGTGCTGTTGCTGCGCCAACTACCCCACCGACAATGGCACCAAGCAGAAAATGATTAGAAGAATCATCCCTTCTGCTTTGATTCGTTTCACGTCCTTCATACTCTTTTTTAGACATCATGTCTACCTCCTTTAATTAGTGTGAACGCATCCTCTGCTGCTGTGGAACGTTATTTTCTGTCTTTTCTTGTTTTCTGGACTGCCACATTTCCTTTATTTCAAAAAATACATTGCTCCATTGAACAATTTGCGAGATTTTTTCTTTATTGTCCTCGACTTCTTTATCAATGGTGTTGGTTATATTTTGTAAAGAGCCGTTAAATTTTTTCACTGAGGCTCCTACATCCTGTACCGCTTCAATTACGCTATTGATCCGTTCTGATTTATCTTGGATATCTTCAGCAAGAGCGTTAGTTTTTTTCAACAAGGCTGTGGTTTCCGTGGTAACACCCTCAACTTGTTTTTCTAGCCCTTTTAACGTATCTGATACGCTGTTAAGGGTTAATTTAAGTGATTTCAGCGTTGCCGATAAGAAAATGACAAGAATCAAAAATGCGATGGCAATTAAGGCAACGCTCAGGTATAAAATAATCTGCATTTGTAAAAACCTCCATCTGGTCTATCATTATGTATTACCTTTCTAATTGAGATCTAAACCTCGATAATTATCTTATACTACTTCCTTTTATTTGTCGTTATTTCCTGCCGAAAAATAAAAATTTTCATTGTTTAGAGTAATGTTTCACGGCTTTTAAGCTGCTCTCCCTGGAGACCTCTTTTATCGGAATTCTCTTCGCATATTAAAAAGATGCCAACAAATGCTGACATCTTCTTTTTTAGATATTTAATTGCTTTTCGTAGGATTCTTGGAATTTTTGGATATCGCCAGCTCCCATGAACAGGATCACGCTGTTTTCATGACTTCTCAAAATAGAGGTGTCTTCTTCGGAAAGAATTTCGGAACCTGGAATCTTTTCTTGCAAATCCTGAATAGACAATTTACCGTGTTTTTCACGTGCAGAGCCAAAAATTTCACACAAATAGGTTTTGTCAGCAAGACGCAAGCTTTCAGCAAAGTCGTCTAAAAATGCTTGAGTCCGTGAAAAGGTATGCGGCTGAAATACAGCGATGATTTCGCGATCCGGGTACTTTTGTTTAGCCGCATCAACGGTTGCTCTGATTTCCGTTGGATGATGCGCATAATCATCAATTAAAATTTGGCTGCCCATTGTCTTTTCAGAAAATCTGCGTTTTACCCCTCCAAAGGATGTCAGTCTTTCTTTCACAATTTCAACATCAATATCCTCATAATGACATAAACCAATCACGGCAAGGGCATTTAAAACGCTATGATCTCCGAACGTTGGAATGGTAAATGAATCATAGAACGTATTCCGGATAAACACATCAAAACTAGTGCCAGTTGTTGTTTTGACGATATTGGCAGCCTGATAATCATTTTCTTCACCAAAGCCATAAAATAGAACAGGAACTTTAGCCTGAATTTTTTGAAGCTGTTCATCATCTCCGAAAGCAAAAATCCCCTTTTTAACCTGCAGAGCTAATTCCTGAAAAGCCGAGAATACATCATCTATATTTGCGAAATAATCTGGATGGTCAAAATCAATATTGGTCATGATGGCGTAATCAGGGAAATAAGACAGAAAATGCCTTCTATATTCACATGCTTCAAAGACAAAATATTCGGCCCCTTCTTCACCTTTGCCGGTCCCATCTCCAATTAAAAACGAAGTAGGCTTAGCCCCTGCGATGACATGAGAAAGCAAACCTGTCGTCGAGGTTTTACCATGTGCTCCAGCGATGGCTACACTTGTAAAGTTTTGCATAAAATCGCCTAAAAAGCGATGGTAACGTACAATCGGAAGTCCGAGCTCCATTGCTTCTTGTATTTCCTCATGCGTATCTGGAAAAGCATTTCCCGCAATAATGGTCATCCCCGGTTGAATATTCTCCTTTTGAAAAGGAAGAATCTTAATTCCGGACTGTTCAAGAGCAAGCTGTGTAAAAAAACGTTTTTCCACATCGGAGCCTTGTACTTGAAATTTCATATCGTGAAGAACTTGTGCCAGTGCACTCATTCCCGACCCCTTTATACCTACAAAATGGTAAATAGTCATTGAAGAACCTCCAAGCAACGTCTATCTGTAAAACAGTATATGACATCTGACTTTATTTGCTTACATGAAAAATAGATGCTTCATAACATCTAGTTAAGTTAAATTCACATTTTATTATTATATCACTGTTCATTCTTAAAAACTATTTTTAGAATTTTCATGCACCATTTTATTAATTAAATTTTAAAACAATGCCAAGATTAATTGTGAATCGGCACCTGAATCGCCTCTAAATCCGCCTCCGTCAAAAGAACTTCTCGCGGTTTACTTCCGTTTGCACCGGTAATGTACCCGTTTTGTTCAAGTAGATCCATTAGCCTTGCCGCCCGATTATAGCCAATTTTAAAGCGGCGCTGCAAGCTTGAAGTAGATGCTAATCCTTGTGAAAGGATAAATTCACAGGCATCATAAAATAATTCATCTTCCGATTCGGCGACAACTTCCTTTTTTAAGAGCTCCTCCTGCTCAAACAGGTATTCTGGTTCCCGTTCTGCTTTCACATGAGCAACGACCACATCGATTTCTTCATCCGACACGAAGGTGCCCTGTAAGCGAACTGGTTTGGAGGCTCCATTTTCTAAAAAGAGCATATCACCTCGGCCAAGTAATTTTTCCGCCCCACTAATATCGATGACAGTTCGAGAATCGACTTGAGAGGAAACGGAAAAAGCCACCCGGGTAGGGATATTTGCTTTTATTAATCCCGTAATGACATCTACTGATGGCCTTTGTGTTGCCACAATCAAATGAATTCCACATGCCCTTGCTTTTTGCGCAATTCGGCAAATGGCCTCTTCTACGTCTGCAGGAGACATCATCATTAAGTCTGCTAATTCATCAATAATGATTACAATAAAAGGTAGCTTGTCGGAATACTGTTTATGCTCCATTGCTAATTCATTAAAACGGTTAATATCACGGACGCCAGTATGGGCAAATAACTCATAACGCCGTTCCATTTCTTCAACTGCCCATTTTAGCGCTGCCGTAGCAGCCTTGACATCCGTTATAACAGGGCTAACTAAATGAGGAATACGGTTATAAGGAGCAAGCTCGACCATTTTTGGATCAATTAACAGAAGTTTTAAATCATCCGGACTTGCCTTATATAACAGACTGACCAATATTGAGTTAATACATACACTTTTACCAGAACCGGTCGCACCGGCAATCAGTCCATGCGGCATCTTCTTTAAATCCGTTACAATCGGATTTCCAGCAATATCAAGACCTAAAATGGCTGTTAATGGAGAACTAGATTCCTTAAAAATGCGGCTATTAATAATTTCGCTGATTTGAACTGGGCGCGATTTTTTATTTGGCACCTCAATACCAATCGTGTGCTTACCTGGAATCGGTGCTTCAATTCGGATATCTTTTGCCGCTAAGCTCAACTTGATATCATCTGTTAAATTAGTTACTTTATTAACCTTTACCCCTGGCTCAGGTTGTACCTCAAAACGGGTTACGGAAGGTCCTTGAGTGACATTTACAACGCTGGCACCAACATTAAAATTAATTAATGTTTGGTTTAACAGCTCCTCCTGGTACAAGAGCCATTCTGTGTCCTGCAATTCTGAAACAGGTGGATTTAAAAGGCTTGGTTCTGGAAACTTATAATAACCTTCACTGAACACCGGTGAAACAATGTCTACTTCCTGTTTATTAAAGGTGTGGTGCAAGCCTGCTAGATGCTGAGAAACAGCTGTCAATTGTTTCACTGGGTGTTTCACCTGTTGTTCTATGGATTGATGCATCTTTTGTACAACTGGTTGTTCTATGGATTGTTGCACCTTTTGTTCATCTGGCTGTTTTATGGATTGTTGCACCTTTTGTTCAACTGGTTGTTCTATGGATTGTGGTGCCTTTTGTTCAGCTGATTGTTCTATGGATTGTGGTGCCTTTTGTTCAGCTGATTGTTCTATCGTTTGTACTGCTGAATGACGCTCGGTTCTTTCCCGTCTTCGGAACTCCCATTTTTCACGGTCTTGTTTTAGCATCATTACATTAAACGGAAGATGTGCTCGCTGTCTTCTCGGCGGAGATTGTTGTTCCTCCGGCTGTCCATTGTTTTCTTGAACATAGTCTTCCTTACTTGCTTCCGTTTCCTCCTCAACTTCCTCAGAAACAATTGGAACTGATTTTTGCTCGGAGATTACTTCTGCCTGCGGCTGTGCTTTTTCCTGGGCAGGTACTTCTACATTTATTTCTTGTACGGGAACTGTCTGTTCAGATTGAGAAGTTTCCATTTGAGTCATTTCAGTTTGATTCATCGTCTGGTCTGCTTCAGCAAGCTGAAGTGGTTTTTCTTCTATTCCCTTAATAAAATGACTTAATTCATGTTCAATAACAGCATTTGTTTTTTTAGGCCGTTGAAATCCAAAGACTGGGGATGGTATTTCGGTTGGATGAAATGGGCCACGGAATCTTGATGTCTCGTTTTTTGGTTTTGGCAGCTCTTTCTTTTCAGAGGTTTTGGCAGCTGATGTTACTTGGTGGCTTGTTTCATGCTCCCTATTTTTTCTAGGTATTCGATTTTCTGGTTTCCTTCTATTGTGTTCCAAAAGGGAATCACCTGAGGAAGACTTCGGATATTGATAAGCTATTTTTACATCAACATCCTTCACATTCTCGGTTTGAATCGTGAATGGGGCATTCACTGTTCGCTCGCTATGTAAAAGAAATTCGCTAATTTCATCATCTTCTTCTCTTTTCAACTTTTGAAATAAGTTTTGGATCCAGCTCAAAACTATCACTCTTTCCTTGTACTTCTATCACTCTATTTTAGCAGTATTTATTCGTTTTTCGACATAAATCTTTGCAATCAGTCAAAAATATATTAAAAAATGGGTCTAAAATGGGAATCTTTCATGTAAAAAGACCACTTTTCCAAGTGATCTTTCCTTATTTATTCTTTCCTAATATAAAAATTGGTTCCAACTCACCATTTTCATACAAAAATGACAAAGCTGTAATCGGCACTCGCCCACTGGCAAAAAAACTCATTGCCATTTGTGCTAATATATCGTATCCCTTTTCATTTTGAATATCTGCCACTATTAACACATCTTGGTGCGGTACCGCCAGTACCATGGTCCCGTTTATTTGTTTCTCCATTTCACTCAGAAACCCTTTATTTAAAATCCTACTGGCATCATAGCCATCATTCG
Organism: Neobacillus solisequens; assembly: GCF_051233465.1. NCBI lineage: Bacteria > Bacillati > Bacillota > Bacilli > Caryophanales > Bacillaceae > Neobacillus > Neobacillus solisequens. The sequence continues at coordinate 94,761 of NZ_JBKFGJ010000019.1, forward strand.
TGTTGAGAAAATAAAAGCTATTTCCGGCAACCTGATCTTTTTTTACTGACGTGGATAGAGACCTTACATTGAATAAGGCAATTTCCTTGATTCTTTGTGCTTCCCATCCTTCTTTTTCCATAATCCGCGAATCAATCAGCCGATACGTTTTTCCCATATCATAGGCGTAATAAATGTTTGTTTCGGCTGTATGTTCTTCTATTAAAAACGGGATTCCCTCCTCCGCTTCCTTTGGAAAGGATGTGGAGCGAATGACCGGAAAAATTCGTTTTTCGTGATGTGACAGCTGAATTTGACTTTCCATTGCCTTTAGGCCTTCTTCAATATAGTAAACAACCTCATCAATAGCTTTATCTTTTTCATTCTGCCATTTAGCAATGATTCCTGGCAACGATACGGTGATTCCTTTTCTGGTTACCGCACTTTCCACCCGCAGCTGATCTTTTTCACGATCATAGGTGATCACTCTGTCTGTTCCGCCCAGACGGGATTCCAGCTCCCTTTTCATTTTAAGGCTATCCATTTTCACATTGTTCCCTCCAAACCTACGCCTATTTTACAGCAAAAAAACCCCCTTCTCCAAAAGGGAGATGGAGGTTTTTTTGCTGTTTTATTTTAATCCGGTAATAAACGTTTCGATTTCCTCTTGAGTCTTTTGATCTTTGCTAACGAATCGGCCAAGTTCTTTGCCGTTTTCGAAAGCAATAAAGCTTGGAATGCCAAATACGTCAAGTTGCTGGCATAAATCAATATATTGATCACGATCAATATGAATAAACGTATAGTCCTGATATTTAGCTTCAATTTCCGGCATAAATGGTTCGATAAATCGGCAGTCACGGCACCAATCAGCGGAAAACATAAAAATGGTCTTTCCGTTTTCTCGCAACTGCTCGAATTGCTCCATTGATTCTAAATGTTTCATCTTTCAACGCCCCCATTACAATACTGACTTTTGATGGTCTCATTTAAATCATAACAGTCATAGGAATGTACAGTCCATTAAAATACCTCGAGTCTATTATTCCATATCACTTATTTTGATATTCCCATTGTCCAACCAACAACTTCATGACATGGGTAAACATCTCTGAGCGATTTATCATTCCATTTGTAAAAATGCCCACGGCACCTTCAAGTTTTCGAACATTTTTCTTATTGGCGTAATTCTCCATGACGGGTCCAAGCTCTTCTCCTGCCCGCAATCGAATGGCAATTTCCTCCGGAAGTGAGAATCTAGCCCCGCCTGCAATAATCGGTTCTCCATGTCGAGTCACCAATGCTCCCCAGTTACAGATCATCAACCCATTAGGAGTTTCTTGAACTCCACCTTCAAGACCAATTCCAAGATCACCTTGCCCCGACTCTAATGCACCTTTAGCGCGATTGATAGCCCCTTGGATCGTTTCCTCATCGGAAAACGGCTGGTCGTTTACACCTGAAGGGATATCCAATGCCAGCACTTCGGCATCTTGAAAACTATTTTTTACGGCAGAAATTTTTGCCGGATTTTTTGAACCTATAATTATTTTCATGTTGCCTTCCCTCTTTTCATACAGTCCAAAGGAGGCATTCGTCATGCCTCCCTGATTGTTAGCTATTAGCTTTAATTGTTTCTACAGTTGTTTTATCACACGCTTTAACCAACTTAATGACCAATTCCTTCGCTGCTGCATAATCATCAACATGAACGATTGATGCATGTGTATGGATATAACGTGAACATACGCCAATAACCGCACTTGGAACGCCATGATTGGAAAGATGAACACGTCCGGCATCTGTGCCTCCCTGGGACACAAAATACTGGTAGGGAATGTTATGAGTTTCAGCCATATCAAGAACAAATTCCCGCATTCCCCGGTGAGTGACCATTGATCGATCAAGGATACGAAGCAAAGTTCCCTTTCCAAGCTGTCCAAATTCTTTCTTATCACCGCTCATATCGTTTGCCGGACTGGCATCAAGCGCAAAAAAGATATCTGGGTTAATCATGTTTGCCGCTGTTTGTGCCCCTCTTAGTCCTACTTCTTCCTGAACGGTTGCCCCTGAAAATAAGGTATTTGGCAATGTTTCGTCTTTAAGCTCCTGAAGCAATTCAATGGCTAATCCACAGCCATATCGGTTATCCCACGCTTTTGCGAGAATTTTCTTCTCGTTGGCCATAGGGGTAAACGGGCAGATTGGGAGGATGGCCTGCCCCGGCTTAATTCCAATTCGTTCGGCATCGGCACGATCGTCTGCACCGATGTCAATGAGCATATTTTTAATGTCCATTGGCTTATTTTTATTAGACTCATCCAGTAAATGTGGAGGAATGGAACCAATAACGCCTATAATTGGTCCATTCGGAGTCATAATTTGCACCCTCTGTGCTAGGAGAACCTGGCTCCACCATCCGCCTAGTGGTTGGAAGCGCAGCATACCGTTGTCGGTAATGGCCGTTACCATAAAGCCGACTTCATCCATATGTCCCGCCACCATGACGACAGGTTCTTTTTCACTGCCTCTTTTTACTCCAAAAACACTTCCCAATTTATCCTGAATGATTTCATCCGAGTATAAGGACAATTGTTCCTTCATAAACTTTCGAACTAAATGTTCATTACCCGGTGCACCAGGAAGTTCTGTCAGCGTTTGAAACAGTTTAAGTGTTTGTTCGTTCATTGTCCTGCTCCTTTTGGTTTTTTCATTAATATTTATGTATATTCACCTTTATTTTACAGAATAATGTTCACTCTTTCCATTTTTATAAATTATTATCTTCTGTGAGAAAAATAAGTTATACTAAAAGCGGGAGTAATGATGTAATTTTTTCCAATTATCATAGGGTCTGGGGGTTTATGAAATGAAATGGAAATCGTTTTTAATAGGGGCCGCTATAGGTGCATTGGGCGGCTATGCGGCTACGCAAATAGTGAGTCAAAAGACAAAGGTCTCACCAGAAAAAGTACTAGAACAGGTCAAGAAACAATTTAAGCAAAACGGATCCATCAGCGGCTCATGGATCCATATGGTGGCAGAACCTTTTGAAAAACAACATATTCAGTACCAGGTATATAAAGGTGGTATTTCTAAGAATCAAGATGGAGTAAATGAACAGTTTGAATTTGTCGCAGATGCTTTAACTGGAACTCTCTTAGAAGTAAATAAAATAACAGAGGACACGCAAGCCTCCTAATCAAAAGCCGCATCTTTTGCAGATGCGGCTTTACATTATCTGTTTCTTTTTAGACTTTCAACAATCTGCCCATCGGCACCCCATTTTACAGCCCGGTAAAAGGCGTCATGGTAAAAGGTAAACCAGGCATTTTTCTCCATAGCGTACTGCTGCCATTTTTCCTTTGCATAAATGGAATCCATCGGATAATCATCATATGCCATGACCCACAACACGTTCTGGTGGGCGTGAGTCGCCATCAAATCGGCCATGTGAATGGCCATTTCACCGCCATCCTCGATCATTAGAATCGAGTGTCCATTACTGTGCCCGCCGGTATGGACCATAGTAATCGGCCCCATTGTCCATTTTTCTTCAAATGGTTCCACCTGGTTAGCTATTGCCTCCCAATTTTCTTTCCAATATGTATTTTTTGACCGAATATTAGGAGACCTCATTTCATCCCATTCCACTTTAGAAGTGATAATTTTGGCATTAGGAAACACTGACACATACTCCCCATCAACCAATTTTGTTAATCCACAGGCATGATCAAAATGCATATGTGTCATGAAAATATAATCAATTTCCTCGGGACTTAGTCCTAAACTTTCTAAAGATGCTTCCAAATTAGATTCTTTTGTAACCCCAAAGTTCCTTAACTGTTTTTCGGTCAATTTGCCTTTTCCAAGCCCAGATTCGACTAGACAGTTCTTCCCATCAACCTGTATAAAGATTGGATCAGTAGGAAGTTCAATCTGATTCTTCTCATTTGCCGGATATTTTTTAGACCATAATGGTTTAGGAACAACCCCAAACATGGCACCGCCATCTAAATTCGTCATACCCCCATCAAGCCAGGTTAATTGCACCTTCCCAATCGATAATGATTCCATCTTACATGCCCCCTTTTTTCTAGTAAGATAAGTGTAACACTATCGGATAATATTGGAAAAGGTAAGATGGAAGCATAATGTATATTAACACCTTGTGATTGGAGCGGAAATAAACAACACCCTGCAATAGAGCATGGAAATAAAAAAAAGACAGCTCTATTTAGAACTGTCATCTTGAACATTTTGATATTTAACTTCACAGCGGTATATCCGATTGCCCATTTCTGAAAATTTCTGTTCATATTCCGTCATAATATTGCCTTCATAGTCACTATTATGCAAATCAAGGCTAATAAACTTTAACAATAGACCATACTCCGAAAAACTCATCAGCGATGATTCAAACAGCCCCTGATTATCCGTTTTAAAATGAATCTCGCCCCCATCCACCATAACATCTTCATATAGCTTTAAGAAATCTCTATAAGTTAATCTTCTTTTGGCATGACGTTTCTTCGGCCAAGGATCAGAAAAATTCAAATAAACACGTTCCACATCATTTTTAGCAAAATATTTACCAAGATCAGCAGCATTTACATTTAATAACTTTAAATTAGGCAGCTCAGCTTCCACCAGACGTTCAAGTGCCACAACAATGACACTATTAAACAATTCAATGCCTATATAATTGATATCCGGATTAGCCTTTGCCATTCCAATTAAAAATTGACCTTTTCCAGTTCCAACTTCAATATGAAGCGGATTTTGATTGTTAAAAACTTCCTGCCATTTTCCTTTATTCATTTCCGGATTTGGGACAATATATTGAGGATGCTGTTCAATCATTTCTTTTGCCCAAGGTTTATTTCTAAGTCTCATGTTGACACTCCTAACACATATTTCGTTCAAACCATATCATGAAAGCTTTTTCTGATGCAAGTGAATAAACAAAAAAAGAATCCACACCCTAAAGGTGAATTCCTTTTTTAAACTTAAGTTGAAAGGGTGTAGCATTATGCCGTTAAGTCATGCCGATCAAGTAACATTACTAAGAGATATCTTAAATAATCACCAAACGGATTGCTGTGGATCAGTGGCTGAATGCGAACAGTTGGAACGATTGGTAAAATCACTTATGGTCAATACACAAATTGATCAAAATGTTAAAAGCATCCTGCAAGAAGTGTATCAATACAGCCAGAATGGCGCGCAAACTGCTGATCTAGATCAACATATTCTGGCTAACCAAGAGAACCTGTCACAATGGGTAAATGATATTGGACAATTTTCCTGATTAAATGAGTTTATTTAAAAAATCAATCCAGTAATTCATTTCTTCAAGGCGGTTTTTATTCTTATACCATTGAATGGAAGACAGAGTTTGAAGGGTTACATACCACTTCATTCTAAGCTTTAAATGGTCTGTCAGCTCTTCACCATACATGCTAAGCCATTCCTGCCAATTTTCCTCGGGAATGTACCAATAAAGAAGCATACCCAAATCGATTGCCGGGTCGGCAATCATCGCGCCATCCCAATCAATTAAATACAACTGGTTGTCTTCTGTAAGCAGCCAGTTGTTATGATTTACATCTCCGTGACAAACAACCTTTTCATCACAATAAACATTTTTAACTTCTTGCGTTAAAAAACTTAATGATTTTGATACTTCAGGCAGTTGAAGTACTTCTTCATCAAGGTCTTTGATGATTGAGTAAAAGATCATTTCCGGATTTAATGGTGATTTTTCCAGTCTGCTTAGCATGCCAAGCATTGGTTCAGAACAGTGGATTTTTTTTAATAATTTTGCCACCAGATTCTGTTCCATATCAGCAGGCTTCAGTTCGCGCCCTTCAAGCCATTGCTGAGCTGTTATGACATCACCGTTTTCCAATCTCTTCGTCCAAACAAGCTTGGGGACAATGCCCTCTGCCGATAGTACCGCCAAAAATGGCGAAGAGTTCCGTTTTAAAAAGAGCCTTTGATCTTCAAACTCTGCATAAAACGCTTCGCCAGTAGCGCCTCCAGCAGGAGTAATTTCCCACTCTTGCCCTAATATATGTTCCAAAGTTGTTCACCTTCAATTATGCCGTTCTTTGGTTTTCCAACCACCAAGATAAAATCTACAATCCAGAGGAATAAAATTAATTTACCCATAAAAAAAAGCTATTGAAACCATTTCATACAATAGCCATATTACTAAATTTTATCCCCAATCGGCATTTTTCGTCAAGTAATCTCAGGCAAGTATTTTTTTAACAAAACATTTAAAGAAATAGCTTCAAGCTTAACTTCCCCATCCTTGACCATCACATTGGATGTAATTCCCACCATTTCGTGGTTAGCCACTAGGCTCCAATCCCCCTCTGGAATCGATACATATTGGGCTGATTGCGAAGGATTAATCAATAAAATAACCTCGTAATCATCCATTTTATATATACATCCAATTAACGGAGATGATACCGGCAACGTATGAAAACGCTGCCGAATTTCTTCAGCTGTCTTTAGCCGAAAACAGGACAGATTTTTTCGAATTTGAATAAGACCTTTTACGTATTCAACATTCTCTTTATAATGCATTTTTCGCTCCCAATCAAGCCGATTAATCTCATCGGAAGAACGGTAACTATTTCCATCTCCTTGCTTCGTTCGAAAGAACTCTTGACCGCTGTGAAGAAAAGGAATTCCCTGCGACAAAATGACCAAGCCAGTAAGGAGCCGGTGATAGCTCATCCGTGTTGTTTCGCTGGTTTGTGGAAAACTCACGATTAATTTATCCCAAAGAGTATGATTATCATGGCATTCTACATAATTAACGGATTGGTACGGCTCAGCAAATAAACCGGTATCCTTGTTTTTTAATCCAATGCTGCCTGTTACCGCCTCTATTGCTGCCTCCAGTAATTTTGCATTTCCCAAGCCATACCCTTTGTCCGTCAATTCAAAGGTATTTCCTTTCATATGGTCACGAAACCGATCATTGAAATGTCCAATTCGTGGCAATACAGACTGGTTAGCGATGATAGCTTTTTTTTCAAATGGCAACGGGGTATTTAAATCCCATCCTTCTCCAATAATGACCATTTCCTTATTGAAACTGTCACAAACCTGGCGCACTTCATTCATCGTTTCAACATCCAAGATTCCCATCAGATCAAAGCGGAAACCATCAATATGATACTCTTCAATCCAATACCGAATGGAATCGGTGATTAATTTTCGGACCATTCTTCTTTCCGATGCCAAGTCATTTCCTACACCAGTACCATTGGAAGGAAGACCTAGCTCATTATGGCGAAAGTAATAACCTGGCACTACTTTTTCAAAGGAAGATTCTTCACGGATAAATACATGATTATAGACTACGTCCATTATGATTCGGAGTCCAGCTTGATGAATTCGCTCAATTAACTGTTTTAATTCAGTGATGCGTGAATATGGGTCTGAGGGATTTGTGGAATAACTGCCTTCAGGAGCATTAAAATGGAGAGGATTATATCCCCAATTGTACTCCTGCTTGCCGTTCACCTCATCTACACCAGCAAAATCATGAAATGGGAGAAACTGAAGATGTGTAATCCCCAAGTCCTTTACATAAGATAAACCAGTCAACTCTCCATCGGAGCCTTTTGTATTTAATTCCCCCGCCCCTAGGTAAGTACCTTTTTGGGTTACACCACTATCTGGGTGAATAGTAAAGTCGCGGATATGTGTTTCATAAATAATCGCATCGACAGGACTTAATAAAGGTGGGAGCTCCAATTTAGGCTTTCTTGTTTTATTCAGATCTACAATTACTCCTAGCTCTCCATTAGCTGTGACAGCTGTGGCATAAGGATCAACGGCCTCACGCCATTCCTGATTTATTTGGATTAGAAAGCTATATTGATAACACTCTAAATCACCGTTGACTGATATCTGCCAAATACCTGTATCAGTCCGTTTCATTTTGACAATTTCCGAATATTGAGTATTAGGCGGACGCAGTTTTAATTTGACCTGTATGGCCGTCGGTGCCCAGAGCTTAAAACTGGTTCTTTCATGATTATAAACAATTCCTAAATCATCACCATCATAATAAAAGGTTTGATCGAAGGCCTCCGTTCGGATCACTGCTCCTATTTGTAGATCTGTTTTATTACCATGGTCATCCATGATCCAATATTGTTTTCCAAAACCAATATCGATGGGCAAGTGACAAATATATTTATAAAAATGTTCAATAATTAGGTTCTGCTTAATTGGAAGAAGAGTTTTAACCGAATCCTCTAAAATCGTGAAAGAAGATGAAACACCCTGGTGATAAGAAAGAGGTAGAAGAATGGTAACGATGTTCATCTCATCCAAATAGGCAAAGAACTTTCTTTCAATGGAGTTCATTTGTGTCACTCTCTTTCACATCAACTTCCTCCGCATTTCTCCTCCGTGTTAATACTTGGAGGGAATGTTTTTGCACGTGAATATATAATGGTGTTGATCCAATTTGCTCGCCATCTCCATGAGCACTCAGCGTATGTGAGGATTCAATGGAGATTTTTTTCCCTTTAAATGTTTTTACTTCATTGAAAAATATATGTTTTCCCCAGTATACACTGATAAATACAAGTAATAATTTAAATCTCGATAATTGATGAACAACCGTTATATCAAGTAATCCGTCTTGCGGATCAGCGGCAGGTGCAATCTTCATGCCACCACCATAAAAGGGTTGATTTGAAACGGTTACAAACCATGTTTGTTCAAATATATGCCTTTGCCCATCAATTAATAAATGAGTCGTTGAAGTTTTATACGTAAATAGTTCTTTGAGCAGGAAATACACATAAACTAGACGACCAAGAGCCAGCTTGTTTAATAGGGCTTTCATCCGTGATTGATTCACCTTAAGCGCAACCAGCGCGTCAAAGCCTGCCCCCATATTGTTGATAAAAAAATGTTCCGTATTGTCTTCATGGTCGATCTTACCACAATCTACCAAATAAGGCTCTTGTTTTATTAAACGAAGCAGCACCTTTAAAGCTTCAAGTGGCTCTGACGGAATCAAGTAACCTCTGGAAAAATCATTACCGGAACCGCCAGGAATAAAACCTAGAGTGATATGTTTATGCTTTATTACTCCATTCATGACTTCATGCATGGTTCCGTCACCGCCAACGGTGATCATAACCTTTTCATGATCATTGTTTTTAGCAATACCATTCGCAATTTTTTTAGCGTGTCCCGGGTATTCTGTAAAAAAGGCTAGAAAGTTTATCTTCTCAGAAGTTAAATGTTCTTCAAGCCTTTTCCAGATCATAGCACAGCGGCCATTTTTGGCTTTTGGATTAACAATAAAGTAGATTTGTTTCATTAGATCAACCCTTATGTTTGTAATGAATATGTCCTAACGGCTTCATATTTTGGTGTTTTTTGCAAGTGGGTCTGATATAAAACTACCTCATTTGCTAAAAAAGACAAGGGTTCTGGCTGCAGCTGATTCCATAACTCTAATTGGCTCTGTTGGAATACTGTCTCCCCTACCCACTTTCGGGCCAAGGTAATGTGTGGTCGGAAGGGTCTTGACTCCAGTTGGAAACCGACTTCCTTACAAGCAGAAAATACCTGGCCTCTTAATAATTGTAATTCTTCATTTTCCATCGTATCAGCCCAAAAAACTCTAGGGCTTTTTATATCTCCAAAAATACCAAGCTTATTGATTTTCAATGGAAAAGCTTTAGTATCTTTTAACGCCGCTTTTACCAACAGATCGGCATTTGCCAATTTACTCTCAGGAGCACCGCCCAAAAAAGCAAGGGTTATATGAAGGTCCTCATGGTGAACCCACCTGCTGAAGGGTAAACTCCCCTTTAATGCCAATATATGGCCCTTCATCATGTTTTTTGTTTCATTCGGAAGCTTTACAGCAAAAAAATAGTGCGAACGTTGTTCCATCATGGTTCATCCTTTTCATCTATTTTAGTCTATTTTTACACCATTGTACCTATTTGGAGCAAAAGATAACCGATATTTTTTACAACTATAGAAAAATTATTTATCATAGAAGATATAGTGATAAAGGAAAGGATGCCTTTTATGAAAGTCGTCAACAATATTGCTGATTTAATCGGAGATACACCACTAGTAAAATTACAATCGCTTTGTTCCAAGAATGGTGCTGCGGTTTATGTAAAGCTTGAACATTATAATCCCAGCAAAAGTGTGAAGGACCGGGCTGCCTATAATATGATTATGGAGGCGGAAAAAGCCGGTACATTAACCGCTGGAGCTACCATTATTGAACCGACAAGTGGAAATACTGGGATTGGCCTCGCAATGAATGCGGCGGCACGTGGCTATAAGTCTATTATTATTATGCCCGATACAATGACACAGGAACGTATAAATATATTGAAGGCTTACGGCGCGCAAGTTGTTCTCACTCCTGGAGATGAAAAAATGCCGGGAGCAATCAAAAAAGCACAGGAATTGGCCAAAGAAATTCCAAACAGTTTTATTCCGATGCAATTCGAAAATCCAGCAAATCCAGATGCCCATCGCACGACCACAGCCCGTGAAATAATAGAGGCGATGAACGAAATTGGTAAGCCTCTTTCAGCGTTTGTTGGAGCTGCCGGGACTGGTGGCACTATTACCGGTACAGGAGAAGCTTTAAAAGAACACTATCAAAACTTAACTGTTCATGTTGTTGAGCCTAAAGGATCACCGGTTTTATCGGGAGGTAAACCAGGGAAACATAAGTTAGTAGGAACAAGCCCAGGGTTTATACCGGCAACCTTAAACCAACAAGTATATGATGAAATTTTTCAAGTCTCTGACGAAGATGCGTATGATATATCGCGGAGGCTTGCGAAAGAAGAAGGGATTTTGGTTGGTCCTTCATCCGGGGCAGCCTGCTATGCGGCAATAGAGGTGGCAAAACGATTGTCACCCGATGACGTTGTCGTTTGCATTGCCAGCGACTCAGGGGAAAGGTATCTTTCAACCGATTTGTTTCAGCCTGAGTAGAAAAAGAAGTGGAGTGTCCCACTTCTTTTTTTTTAGGCTATGTTAAAGAATACTGTTGAATTTAAACCCTGTTGATAGGAGCGGAAGGCACGAAGACTCCTCGAAAATGCTAACGCATTTCCTTCGTGCGTGGGCGAATTCTAGGGAGATAATCAATGTCCTGTGGGAGTACGGTTCTGGAGAGACCCCGCAGGCGCAAGCGCCGAGGAGGCTCGCCGAAACGCCCACGAACCGTAAGTGCCTGGAGCGGAAATCAACATACTAGTTTAATAGATCCTTTTTTTAAAATATTTTTTGTCTAAAAATTCCAATAATTAATCATAATCCAGGTACCAACACCCATACCCTATAGTAAGTGGATAACACGGAGGTGACATTCCAAATCAAATTCGACAATTATTTTAAATTTATATTTATTGGTAGAAATTTTCTGAAATTATGGGTACAATAAGGTTAGATGTATGACATCTAGGTTTTCACTCCAACCCATGTAAAGGAGATGTCTGTGGGGAAAAGAAAACTACATATTCCTGAAGATGATTCTTCAATAGGCTGTCGGTATACAGGGTTTTGCCATAGGTTTGAAAAAAGGATAGGGAGTGGTTCTTTGAAGCCTTCAACTAACCGGATGTTAAACCGCATCAAATGTATCTACATGTTTATTCGCGATAACGGTACTGTCACTACGCAGGAACTTGTAGAGGAATTTGGTATCACTCCTCGCACGATACAACGTGATTTAAATGTTTTAGCCTATAATGATTTAGTTTTAAGCCCAAGCCGTGGAAAATGGACAACGACTCAAAAGAAGGTGAAGTTGTCGTCTTAACTTTGAAAATACAACTTATATATGAATTCTAATAGCACGCTAAATAAATGCGTGCTATTTATTTTGTTTTAGGCTGTGTTAAAGAACAGTGTTGATTTTTTACACTCTGTTGATTGGAGCGGAAGGTGCGAAGACTCCTCGAAAATGCTAACGCATTTCCTTCGTGCGTGGGCGAATTCTAGGGAGATAATCAATGTCCTGTGGGAGTACGGTTCTGGAGAGACCCCGCAGGCGCAAGCGCCGAAGAGGCTCGCCGAAACGCCCACGAACCGCTTGCACCTGGAGCGGAAATCAACAGACAAGTTTAACAGAGCCTTGTTTTAAAAAACTAGATACTATTTTTACAGAATATTATTACTATTATTTTTAAAATATTTACCATAGAGGAACTCATATTTTTCGCTTTCCAAATTGACAACCTTTATAAATATGCTATATTAATAGAACAAATACTTTATCGCTTAAAAGCGTTTAAGCGAAAAAGAAAGGGGCATATCATGAAAAAGAATCAGCAAAATTTACAAAAGGGTTTATTGCCCCGTCACGTTCAATTTATTGCCCTTGCAGGCATGATTGGAACTGGAATTTTCAAAGGAAGCTCTGACACATTACATATTGCCGGCCCTAGTGTCATTTTTACTTATTTAATTGGCGGTCTTATCCTGTTTATTGTTATGGCTGCTTTAGGTGAAATGGCTTTGGCACACCCCAATCACAATGTTCAGCATTTAATCCATAAAGCCTTTGGGGATCGTGTTTCCTTTATAGTGGGTTGGCTCTATTGGATCAACTGGATTCTTGTCACGGTTGTTGAGCTATTAGCCGCTGGAAGTTTTCTGCAATTTTGGCTGCCGGATACTCCATTATGGCTGCTTAGCTTCATTTGTGCCATTGTCATTGTAGGGATCAATTTATTCCAGGTCAAATACTATGGAGAACTGGAATTTTGGTTCGCAGGCATCAAAATCCTTGCTTTGATTGCTTTTATATTATTAGGATTTTCCCTATTATTTGGAATCATACCAAGCGGTTTGCATCATCCCATTTCAAACTATACCAATCACGGTGGGTTTTTCCCTAATGGAATCAGCGGTATGTTCAGTGCCTTTTTGGTGGTAATGTTTTCATACGGTGGTGCCGAACTAATCGGGGTCGCGGTTACGGAAACGAAAGAAAGTGAACGTGTCCTGCCTTCTATCATAAAAGGGGCGGTTTGGCGGGTCATCATTTTTTACATTCTGCCGATTTTAATTATTTGTGGAATCATGCCATGGGATAAGGTTACTGGCGCAGATAGCCCGTTTGTACAGGTCTTTGGCGCGACAGGTTTGCCAGGTGCCGCTCATATCATGAATTTTGTTCTATTAACTGCAGTACTCTCTGCGGCTAATTCAGGAATCTACGCAACTTCGAGGACATTATTTTCGATGGCCCAAAGCGGTATTGCTCCAAAATGGTTAGAGAAAACATCCAAGAATGGAACTCCTATTACCGGAATCATGATGACAAGCATCTGTATTGCTGCAGGAGTATATTTAGCTTACTTAACCCCAGGACAAGTGATCGGTTACCTTATGACGATTCCTGGATTCACAGTAATGTTACTCTGGATTGGCATATGTGCTGCACAATTAAAGCTCCGCCCGTTATATCAAGATCAACCTCATTTTAAGGTCAAATGGTTTCCTTTTACCACCATTTTTGCGGTTGTTTCATTAGGGGCTATTTTTATCGGATTCTTGCTTAATCCTAATAACGTGATTGGATCAATTGTTTCTATTTCAACGTTACTTATTCTTGTTGTGTTATCTTTTTTCTATGGCAAAAAGCGAATCCATACAACCAATCTTTCCCTTAACCAAAACAAGGAGTCAGCTATTTAATAGGCTGACTCCTTGTTTTCTATCTAATTTTTATGGTCAAGCTCTACTAATGCTATGCGTTTCTCGGTATTAGTTGGCTGGGAATCCTGTTCTGTTTCAACAAAGCGTCTTAACGCAGTTAGTTTGTTTTCCCAAAATAGCTCGAAAAACTGAAGCCAATCTTTTACCTCAAATAATGGAATTGGTTCAAGTATAAACCTAGTCTCCCGACCGACCTTCCTTTCATGTACCAGCCCGGCATCAGCTAGTACTTTTAAATGCTTGGATACGGCGGTTCGACTCATGGGGAAGTGTTTCGTAATGGCGGTTATTGGCAGTTCCTGATCACTTAACAGCTTTAGCATCCTTCTGCGGTTTGGATCAGAAATGGCCTGAAACACATCATGCTTTGCAGATGATGCAGCTGCCATTTATTTACACCTCAACATATCCCTGCAATTTTCTCACAAGGCCAGCCCATCCTTGGTTCATGTTGCTGCGAATAACGGTATGTGGTGCACCAAACTCGGTCACTTGGTTTGCATCCCAGCCGGAATGAATCACTGTAAATTCAGTTTTACCATCTAAGTCCTTTAATTCAAATGTAAGAGTCCAATCCTTGCCCCATTTAAAAGCCAAGCGGTTTGGCGGGTCTACCTCCGTAACTTTACAAGGGGACATACCGAACTGACCGGCATTTAAATGGAACTCATGTCCTTCCACTGGCTGCATATCATTTGGCATAAACCAGGCAGCTAGCCCCTCAGAGGTCGCTACTGCATCCCATACTTTTGTAATTGGTGCATTGTAAATTTCCGTGTACTTAATATCTTGTAAGGTTTCATTTGCCATGTTTGCTTTCCCCCTGAACGGTTATTATAGAACTATTTTGTTTCACTTTTAAAATATATAACACCTTTTGGTTTCACGTCAATTGTTATTTATTGAGTTTTATGTTCTTAAAGGATCCTATCGATTTTCGATTGACGACCCTCGACATGATTATGTAAGATTTCAGCAAAAAATAAAGGCACTCTACATAATGTAAAGTCACCTAAATGATTCCCTTATTATTGAGGGTTATACAGAATCGCTTGGGCAATCCCCCACTAAATGTATGGGGGAGACATATACTGCTTATTAAATCCCTGTTAGACGATATTTTTTCCATAAAAAATTTCGTCCATTTCTAATTTAATTCTTTCGGTAATTTCAATATGCTCCTCAGGTGAAAGTTTGTCTTTCGTATAGCCAAATAAATAGTTATTCAAATCAAATTCCCTTAACTTGCATTTTGTATGAAAAATATGCTCCTGATATACATTGACATCGATCATGTCAAATAACTCGCTAACATCTTCTGGGATATAGTTTTGAATGGAACTAATCTCGTGATCAATAAATAATTTATAGCCATCCTTATCCCGAGTAAACCCGCGGACACGATAATCAATGATCATGACGTCCGTTTCGAACGCACGGATTAAATAATGAAGCGCCTTAAGCGGAGAAATTTCACCACAAGTCGAAACATCGATATCCGCCCTAAACGTACTGATTCCCTCATCTGGATGGTATTCAGGATATGTATGAACCGTAATATGGCTTTTATCTAACTGCATGACAACGGATTCCGGCAACGGTCCCGGAGATTCCTCGAAAACCTCAGAGGTTCCATGTTGAACCGGTGCCTCTGATACTAGAAGCGTGACACTTGCCCCCGCCGGCTCGAAATCTTGGCTGGCAATATTTAACACATGCGCTCCGATAATATCTGATACATTCTTCAAGATTTTTGTTAACCTTTCAGCACTATATTGATCGTCAATATACTGTAAATAAGCCTCCCTTTCTTCTTTCGTTCTTGTATAACATATATCGTACATATTGAAACTTAATGATTTTGTCAGGTTGTTAAAGCCGTGCAACTCAATCGCTTTCTCGTGTGTTAATTTCATAAACATATCCCCTTATAAAACTTTTTTATTAAGTTACCCAGATATAGTTGCTTCAATAATTACCATTTATTTACAACGTTATTTCATCCCCATTGATAAACATTAAGGATGAGGTGACATTATGAAAAAACAGGTAAGTCTATTACTGATTTTTTTAATTATATTGCCGGTTTTCGCTCAGGCAAAACCAATCGAAGAAACCATCAGGGTTGCATTTATCAGGGATGGGTATCTTTGGTTAAAAATGAATGGAGAGGAGAAAAAAATAACCCATGTTGGCTCAAAATATACCTATCAACCACAGTGGTCTCATGACGGCAAATGGGTTGCCTACCAGGTTGAATCTAAAAAGGAAGTTTCAGGGGAGAGCGAAAATCCAACGGAACTCTGGGTATACAATGTGGAAACGAAAAAACATAAACGAATTGCTATTGAGGGATATAATCCCCAATGGTCTCCTGTTGAAAACCTTCTTGCGTTTAAAATCGGCGGGGTATTAAATATTTCCAATCTCGACCGATTTTACAATATTGCACTTGGTGTAGGAGATTTCGGGTGGTACCCAGATGGACGTTCTTTTATTGCGGCTTCAGGAGCATCCTTAAGGCCGGATGGCTGGACAAATCCAGTTCTTTTTAAAATAGGGTTAGAAAGGAATTTGGACGCATCCACCAGTTTAACCAAAAATGTGACCAAACTTTTTACAATCCCCAGTGAGTTAAAAAAGGGCAATGTTAGTTTGTTGGCGATTGATGCTACAAGGTTCCTGTTCTCTCCTGACGGAAAATGGATCTCCTTTATTGTCAGTCCAACAGCATCTTGGTCGATGGATAGTGATTTTGTCTGTATCATTTCGTCTGACGGTCAACATTTCGAGGTGATTGATGAAACAAACGGTGAAGGAGTAGCTAAATGGGCACCTCATCTAAATCGCCTAGGATATATTGCAGGCGGCGGAAGGATTGTGTTTGGTTTTAAAAATAAGAACATGAAGGTGACGGAACTCCCTGCCTTTACTTCTATAAATTTGACTCCGAAATATTTTGCAGAGTTGGGATTCACTTGGAAGGCTGACCATTCACTAATAGTTTCTAGGGTAAAGGAAACGGAATGGTCGAACGACCCTAAAAAGCGACCTGATCCTTCACTATTTTTGATTAAGATAGGAAATCAACAGCAAGCAAAAATAACTAATCCACCCAGGGACTTTGGTGATTACAATCCAAGCTATCTATCCTCGATTAACAAAATTACTTGGCTGAGAATTAAAGATGTGGCCGAAATAAAGAGAGATTTGTGGATTGCTGATACCGACGGAAAAAATGCAAAATTGTGGATTAAAAATATTCGAGAGTATAACTTTTTTGAAGATAGTAGCAATAAAAAAAGTCCTTGAGCTGAAAACTCTAGGACTTTTCCTTTTTAATTATTTTTCCTTGTTCTCCAACAATAACTCCATTTCTTCATCTGTTAACTCCCGATACTCCCCAAGTTCAAGTGTTTCGTCCAATTGAAGCGGGCCCATGGAAATCCGTTGCAAATAAACAACGCGCTTTCCGACAGCCTGAAACATCCGCTTTACTTGGTGAAATTTTCCCTCCGTGATGGTGAGTTCGATGTCGGAGCGAATCCCTGATTTAAGGATTTTTAATTCACCTGGCTTTGTTTCGTACCCATCATCAAGTACTACTCCCCTTGCAAAGGCAGTCACATCGTCCTCGGTGACTTCCCCGTCGATGACTGCAAAGTAGGTTTTGGGAACATGTTTTTTTGGCGAGAGTAAGCGATGAGCCAATTGACCGTCATTGGTAATCAACAGCAGGCCTTCTGTATCCTTGTCCAGTCTACCGACAGGGAACGGCTCATACACTTGATCTTCTAGTTCTAACAAATCAATGACCGTTTCACCAGCATAATCTTCCGTTGCAGAAAGCACACCTGGAGGCTTGTTCATCATTAGGTATATGAACTCTTTATATTCAATTACTTCACCGTTTAAGGTGACAGTTTGTGTATTGGGATCAACGTGCTGTTTGGCATCTTTTACCATTTTATCATCTACCTTAACAGCACCGCTTTTTAAAAGCTGCTTGACTTCTTTCCTGCTGCCGTACCCCAAATTGGCCAGCAATTTATCAATTCTCAACAGACTTCTTCCTTCCCGGAATTTTTAATTTTACCATGATCCGGTCGACTTTATCGCCAAATAAACGGCGGATCAGACTTGATTTTAAGCCAAAATAGAAATAAATTCCTGCCCCTGCCATAGCACTGACTAAAATAATGACCACTGCTTGCATTTTGGAAGCTGGAGATAAAAATAATAATAAACCTTTATACGTAAGCTCCGTTCCAATCCACATTAATCCTGCAAAAATAGCAATAAGTAGACTTCTTCGCCAGACAAACCGAAATTGATACCGGGAGTAGATTTTAATGACGATGATGTTGATAATAATAGCCGCCGAATAACCTAGTGTCGTAGCTAGGACAGCTCCTCTGGTTTCCATCAATTTGATCAAAGGAATATTTAAAGCTAATTTTATTAATAACCCAATCAGCAAACTTAATACTGTAAATCGCTGCTCATTAATCCCTTGAAGAATTGCCGCCGTAACAGAATACAAGGAAAAAAGAATGGCTACAGGAGCATATGCCCGTAAAACCTCCGTACCGATTGCATCGTGCTGATAAAATACAGTATAAACCGGCTCAGCAAGTAAAGACAGACCAATCGAAGCAGGTAAGGTAAGAAATAATAAAACCTGGAACGTCTGATTCAACTGATTAGTTAAGTTATCTCTATGGCCCTCCACAAACGATTTTGTGATACTCGGAACTAATGTTAATGAAAAGGCAGTTGCCAAGGATACTGGGATAATCACAATTTTGTGCGATTCAAAATTTAAAATAGAAAAAAACGACTCCGCTACTTTGGATTTGATCCCGATTTCTGCCATAGCTCTACTGAAGGTAAATTGGTCAATTGCCTGGAACAATGGGTTAGCAATCCCTACTAAAACAAACGGAAATGCATAAATAAAAATTTCTTTATATATTTCTTTCAACGACACATCCATCGTGCCTTTATCATGTTGCAACAGTTCGTCTAAATGCGGTTTCCGCTTATACCAGTACCAGAACAGTACGAGGAGTCCGCCAATGGCACCGATAAATGCAGCAAATGTTGCAACGCTGACTGCTGTTACCATTTTCCTATGAAACATATGCAGAACCACATAGGCCCCTAATAGAACAAATACGATCCTTACAATTTGTTCCACTACTTGTGACAAAGCGGACGGGCCCATTGATTGGTGTCCTTGAAAATATCCCCTAATCAAACTCATAAAAGGGACAACAATTAAGGCAAAGCTGACAGCTCGCATAACAGTCGTAACATCACTTAGATTGGCCTTTTCACCGTCAATACTCATTTCTGCTAAAGTCGGTGCAGCCAGATACATGATTAGAAAGGCAACAAAACCGGTTGCCAGCATAATCGCCAATCCGGATTTAAACAGCTTCCGTCCGACCGCATATTCCTCCAGTGCATTATATTTGGAGATAAATTTTGAGACCGCAAGCGGAACACCGGCTGTCGCAATACTGATAAAAATGGTATAAGGAACATAAGAAAATTGATATAAAACGGTCCCTTCCCGACCAACTATTTGAAAGAATGGAATAACGTAAATTAATCCGAGCACTTTGGAAAGAATCGTTCCAAAGGTTAAAATAAACGTCCCACGTAATAGCTTAGATTGCATAGAATCCCTTCCTACTCATCTGTGCACAAAAACATAAATGTGCACGTAATAAAAAATTCGACCTTTTTTGCACACTATTAGTAGTTTACAACTCTTTGTTCCCTGATGCCACTAACAACTTGATGATTTTTATTAAAATCTCGTGGCAATCGTTTTAATTCTGTGAGTTTTGTTTATAATGAAGTGAATCTACTTAAAGTTGGTGTAATTATGGAATTTGATGTAATTGTTATTGGCGGCGGTCCATCAGGATTAATGGCTGCTATTGCCGCTGGTGAAAAAGGCGCAACTGTCTTATTAATCGATAAAGGGGACAAGCTTGGCAGAAAGCTGGCCATTTCCGGGGGTGGCCGTTGTAACGTGACGAACCGGCTCCCTATCGAAGATATTATCAAGCATATCCCAGGCAATGGAAAATTTTTATACAGTGCATTTTCAATTTTTAATAATGAAGACATCATTCGCTTTTTTGAAAAGTTAGGTATTGCTCTTAAGGAAGAGGACCATGGCCGAATGTTCCCCGTATCCGATCAAGCACAGTCTGTTGTAGATGCGCTGTTAATTCAATTGGAAAAACTTCAGGTTAAAGTGTTTAAAAATTGTGCAGTCGGCGATATCCAATATGACGACGGACACGTTTCCTCTGTTACATTACGTGATGGGCAAACCATAAAGGCAAAATCCATTGTGATTGCCGTTGGAGGAAAATCAGTCCCACACACCGGTTCGACTGGTGATGGCTATGCATGGGCTGAAAAAGCAGGACATACGGTTACCGAGCTGTTTCCAACGGAGGTGCCGGTTACTTCAAACGAACCATTTATAAAAAACAAAACTTTACAAGGTTTATCGTTGCGCGACATTGAATTAAGTGTCCTAAACCCAAAGGGAAAACCCATCATTTCTCATCGAATGGATATGATTTTCACTCATTTCGGTCTCAGCGGTCCGGCCGTTCTTCGGTGCAGCCAGTTTGTTGTAAAGGCAAAGAAAAAATGGAATCTCCCAGAAGTAATGATGAGCCTAGATGTTGTCCCAGACAAAACGGAGGTACTGGTTTTTCAAGAAATTGTGAAACTCGTAAAGGCAGAGCCTAAGAAAAGTCTGAAAAACACGTTAAAAGGTCTTTTACCGGAACGATATCTGCTATTTCTACTGGAACATGTCGGTATTGATGTCTCCGAACAAGGCGGAACCATTTCCAATGAAAAAATCCGCCAGCTCGCTAAAGCCTGTAAGCATTTCACCATAAAAGTAAATGGTACTCTGCCACTGGAAAAGGCATTTGTTACCGGAGGCGGAGTCTCCGTAAAAGAAGTCGACCCGAAAACAATGGGTTCAAAACTTACGAACGGTTTATATTTTTGCGGAGAAATTCTTGATATCCACGGTTATACAGGAGGCTATAATATTACTTCTGCACTGGTTACTGGCAGATTGGCAGGTACAAATGCAGCCTTGTCTGCGAAAAAGAAGCGGGTCTGACTCATCAGGCCCGATAAATAATCATCGCTGAAAAGCAATAAATTTGCTCCTCTTCATCCTCTTCAGGAAACGCTGCTACATTGTATTTAATGTCCAACAAACTCTTTTCTTCCAACCCTTTTAAAAATCGATTCATTTCTTTCTCTAAATCTTTCTCATGCTCCCTGTCAAATAATTTTACTTGAATCATGGTTTAACTCCCTCTCTCTTTTTTAGTAGTATAGGCAAATTTTCTAAATATTAAAAATTAACTTCTGAATAAAGTTAAGACTTTTTTAAGTTTAAGGGAGTAATTTATATCCCATAAAGACAAAGCCATTTAAGAAGGGAGAAATCATAATTGGATAAAAAGAAGAAAATATCATGGGGTGTAAGTTTTGGAAGTCTAGCATTAGTTGCAGGAATGGTTTCCTATCTTGGCCTGACAAACGGATATAGCTCCAATAGCCAAACAACTTTAAATCAAGGGCAAGGCCAAGCAAGTACTAATTCTAATCAACCGCAGGGTAACTCCAACCTGCAGCAAGGTCAGGGACCTACCCAAGGTATTAGTGGAAAGCAATCCTCCCAATACAATCAACAAAGTCCTACTAATAATAACGGTTCATTTTTTGGTAATGACCAACAAGACTCCTCAGCATATAACAGTGATCAGCTAGACGGGTCTTATTATAGTAATGATCAACAAAGCGGGCAATTCTCGAGCGGCGGACCATCTTTTGGACACCATGGTGGATTTGACACCACTACGGGAGGCACTTGATGTTTACCTATCAATTTAACTCAATGAGTACACTTGTAAAAATATGTATCAATCGAGAAATGTTTGCAAATGATTTAATGCCAATCTATAAACTTTTTGAATTTATTGAAGATACGTGCAGCCGCTTTAAGCAAAATAGTGAACTTTCCAATTTGAATCGTCACTTGGATCAAGAGTTTCTTGTTTCAAATGAATTGTTTGCCCTATTAGCTAGAGCAGAAGAATTTTTCCAAGAAACAGATGGACTCTTTCATCCTGGTATTCTTGAAAACCTCGAAATAAATGGTTACGCAGATTCCATAGAAGTGATCCGGGGTCAGGATTTGGACATGCCATCTCTAGGCGTTGCAGCAGCTGTTCAAGTTCGGCCTTATACAATAAATGAAACGAAACAAACCGTTACACTTCATACAAAAATTGATCTTGGTGGTATTGCCAAGGGCTGGGTCATCGATCGCGCCACTGAGCTGTTGGACAAAATAGGCTTTGGTTTTATGAATGTCGGAGGGGATATTCGTATTTTTGGCACTCTGCCCCGTTCGTTGAATATCGGAATTGAAAATCCCTTTGAAGGATCATCCTTGTTGTCCTCCATTCAGATAAAAACTGGTGCCCTAGCCACTTCTACCTCTGCAAAAAGAAAATGGTCTGTAAATGGAAAACAGAAACATCATTTAATTGACCCAAGAACTGGTTTGCCTTCGGACAGTACAATTGTTTCAGCCACTGTCACTGCGCCAACAGCAGTTGAGGCTGATGTTTTAGCTAAGACGGTTCTGCTTTTAGGAAAACATGAAGGAAAGGTTTTAATTCAAAAAAAAGGGGTAAAAGCAGTGTTAATCTTGGATAACGGAGAGATTTGGAAAGGAGCAGTTGAGGATGGAAATGTTTGAGTGGTATGTGATTAGAGCGACCGGAATCGTGGCTTTTCTCTTACTTTATGTATCTGTGATTACCGGGCTATATTCACAGATTCAAAAACAGCGAAAACAAAATATGTCAGGAACTTTATTTTTACATGAGGCCTTATCAGACTGGGCGCTTTATCTAACCTTTGGACATGTGGTGGTCACGTTAATGGACAAATATATGACCTTTAATCTGATCGAGGTTTTAGTGCCATTTGCCACTGACTATAAACCAATCCCGATGTCCCTTGGTATTATAGCGATGTACTTTTTAATCATGACGATCCTTACCTCTAAAGCCCGAAAAAAAATCGGCTTGCAAAAATGGCGCAAGCTGCATGCCCTTAACCCAATTATATATATATTTGTCATGTTACACTGGATCTTTATGGGGACTGATGTTCAGGGAACCATTTTAGCTGCCATAAATATAGTTCCGTTTATCCTAATCATATCCATGATGCGGGATAAACAAAGGCTCCCACAGGCTTCATAAAAAAACCGATTCTACAGAATCGGTTTTTTCACTATTCAACTTTTCCATTCCAAGCCAGTATTCCACCAATCATATTGCGGACTTTAAATCCCTGCTCCTGCAAGTAATAGCAGACATTTTCACTTCGACGGCTGGAGCGGCAAATGAAGATATATTCCTTATCTTTATTAAAATAATCTAAGTGAGCTGGGATATCTCCCATACGAATGTGTTTTGCCCCTGGTATCATACCCTCAACCACTTCTTCGTCTTCCCGTACATCAATAAGCTCAAGTTTTTCCCCCGCCTCAAGCTTTTGTTCTAATTCATCAGGTGTAATGATTTTAATTTCTTCCATTCTTTGTCCATCCCCTTTTTAGAAGAGCATCCTCCAAAAAGGAGGATGCAACATCCGTTAGTTCGCAACTATATTGACTAATTTCCCTGGAACGGTAATGACTTTACGGACTGTTTTTCCTTCAATTTGCTCTTTAACACGGTCATCACCCATGGCAATTCCTTCAAGAGCGTCCTTTGTTGCATCTGTTGGTACCATTAACTTTGCTTTCACTTTTCCGTTAACCTGAACAACAATTTCCACTTCATCATCCACGAGCTTTGCTTCGTCATAAGCTGGCCAAGCTTGATAAGAAATAGTTTCTGAGTGACCTAGCTTCTCCCAAAGCTCTTCAGTAACATGAGGGCAAACAGGAGACAATAATTTCACAAAGCCTTCCATGTATTGTTTTGGTAGCACAGTTGCTTTATAAGCCTCATTAATGAATACCATCATTTGTGATATCGCCGTATTGAAGCGTAAGCCTTCATAGTCCTCGGTTACTTTTTTAACCGTTAGATGATAGACTTTTTCTAGGCTAGAAGATTCTTCATTCTCTTGAATTTTTGGATTCAATTCTCCGTTTTCTTCGACCAATAGACGCCAGATTCTGTCAAGGAAACGTCTTGAACCGTCTAAGCCGTTCGTTGACCATGCGATAGAAGCATCAAGCGGGCCCATGAACATTTCGTAAAGTCGTAATGTATCGGCTCCATGGCTGTTAACAATATCATCAGGATTCACAACGTTACCTTTGGACTTACTCATCTTTTCGTTGTTTTCACCTAGAATCATTCCCTGGTTAAACAGCTTTTGGAATGGTTCTTTTGTTGATACCACGCCAAGATCATATAAGAATTTATGCCAGAAGCGAGCATATAATAGGTGAAGGACCGCATGTTCGGCACCACCAATGTAAAGATCAACCGGAAGCCATTGTTTTAATTTTTCTTCAGAAGCTAATGCCTGATCATTGGTTGGATCGATATAGCGCAAGTAATACCAGCAGCTGCCAGCCCATTGCGGCATGGTATTCGTTTCACGGCGGCCTTTTTTACCTGTTACAGGATCAACCACATTTACCCAATCAGCGATATTAGCAAGTGGTGATTCCCCAGTGCCTGACGGTTTGATTTCGGTTGTCGTTGGCAATACCAATGGAAGCTGATCTTCCGGAACAGCAGTCGTAGTGCCATCTTCCCAATGAATAATTGGAATTGGCTCACCCCAGTACCGTTGGCGGCTAAACAGCCAATCACGAAGACGATAAGTTACTTTCTTCGTACCGATCCCTTTTTCTTCAAGCCAGGAAATCATTTTTTGAATCGCGTCCGTTTTATTTAAACCGTTTAAGAAGTCGGAGTTAACGTGCTCCCCATCACCGCTATAGGCTTCTTTTTCAACATCTCCACCGGCAACAACTTCTTTAATTGGCAGGTTAAATGTTTTGGCAAATTCATAGTCGCGCTCATCATGTGCCGGTACGGCCATAATTGCGCCGCTTCCATAGCTGACTAATACGTAATCGGCAATCCAAATCGGCATTTTCTCTCCATTTGCCGGGTTGATAGCATATGCCCCGGTAAATACACCTGTTTTTTCCTTGGCAAGGTCTGTACGCTCAAGGTCACTCTTTCTTTTAACCTCTTCTAAATAAGCATCAACAGCAGCCTTTTGTTCTGCGGTTGTTATTTTGTCCACTAATGCATGTTCAGGTGCCAAAACCGCATAGGTTGCCCCAAATAAGGTGTCAGGACGAGTAGTAAATACTGCAAAGCTTTCCTCATATCCCTCAATATTGAAGGTTACTTCAGCTCCTTCAGAACGGCCAATCCAATTGCGTTGCATTTCTTTTAAGCTTTCCGGCCAGTCAAGCTCTTCAAGATCTTCAAGTAACCGATCAGCGTAAGCAGTAATCTTTAACATCCACTGCTTCATCGGACGGCGTTCAACTGGATGTCCGCCCCGTTCACTTTTTCCGTCAATAACTTCCTCGTTTGCTAGTACTGTTCCAAGTGCAGGACACCAGTTAACCGCTACTTCATCGATATAGGCAAGGTCTTTTTCCCATAATTTAAGGAAAATCCACTGAGTCCATTTATAATAGCCAGGATCAGTTGTGTTGACTTCGCGGTCCCAATCGTAGGAAAATCCTAATGCTTTGATTTGTCTGCGGAAGGTATCAATATTTTTTGCCGTAAATTCTGCTGGATCATTTCCTGTATCTAATGCATACTGTTCAGCTGGCAATCCAAATGCATCCCAACCCATTGGATGAAGAACATTATAGCCTTGCATCCGTTTTAACCTAGATAAAATGTCTGTTGCGGTATAGCCTTCCGGGTGTCCCACGTGTAGACCTGCACCTGAAGGGTATGGAAACATGTCTAATGCATAAAACTTTCTTTTTCCAGGCTCTTCACTTGTTTTAAACGTCTTTTCTGTTTCCCACTTGTGCTGCCATTTCTTTTCGATTTGTTGATGGTCGAAACTCATAATCCTTTCCTCCTTAAAAATAAGGCTCTGTTAACTTGGTTGTTAATTTGCGCTCCAGGCACTTCGCTTTCCGTGGGCGGTCCGGTGAGCCTCCTCAGCGCTTTAGCGCCTGCGGGGTCTCACCTGCTCCGTACTCCCACTGGAGTCTACGTGCCTTCCGCTCCAATCAACAAGGGGTTCAAGAACAGCATTGCTCCTTAACACAGCCCAAATAAAAAAACCCTCATCCCAAAAAAGGGACGAGAGGATCTGTATGTATGTATCTTCCCGCGGTACCACCCACATTAGTGTTGTAAACACTCGCTTCATAACCCTTAACGCGGGGTACGGCAAACATTACTAAATTCATGTTTGCGACTCCTAGGCGAGTTCATGATCTTCCCGGTTGACTTGCACCAGCCGCCAACTCTCTAAATGTCAGGAATTAACCACTACTACTCCTACTCACAGTCTTTCCATATAAAAGTATAAGATAATTTTTATTGTATTAAATTTTCTAATTGGATGCAAGTAAACATATGCCTATTTACATACTTGACAACTTTTTGAGTCTATAAACTCGGATACTAAAAAAGTGCAGGAGCGTATCCTGCACTTTAGTCTGTATGGGAGCAAGACGGTAATACCTGTTCCTTTTTCAGAATTCGGTCATAGGTTAACGTGGTAATAATGGCAATAAGGAATAAACCGATCAGTACGGTAAACAGTACTGACATACTATAAAGATCCACCATCATCCCGCCAAGGACCGGCCCAATCATCCTACCTCCTGTACCGGTGCTGTTGACAATCCCCTGATAGAATCCTTCCCTGCCTTTTGGTGCCAAGCTAAAAGCTACCGTAGGAACGGCAGGCCAGACAAACATTTCCCCGATTGTTAAAATAATCATCGCGACAAGGAATCCTGAAAATGCAGTTGCCCTTCCTGCGATAATAAAAGAAACAATAAAAATGACAATCCCAATCAGCATTTGTCCCTTTAACGAGGTCCTGATATTATAAAGGATACCATTTAATACTGGCTGCCCTATAACAATAAGCGCTCCGTTAATGGTCCAAAGCAAACTATAATGTGACAGAGAAATATGAATCTCTTGGGTATAAGAAGCAATGGTGGTCGTCCATTGATTATAGGCAACCCAGCATAACAGGTAACCTAGGCATAATATTAATAACGGCTGAAGTTGGCCGTTATTTTTAAGAGGTTGACCTGAACCTTGATTATGATCATGCATGATGGACTCAACCGTTATTCCTCTGTAGCCAAAAACAGCAATCAACATGAATACAATAAACATCAGGGTATTTGCCAAGAAAATGTATTCAAATGAATAATCAGCCACAATTCCGCCAAGTGCTGCTCCTACTGCAACACCAACATTTTGTGCGACATAAAGCGCATTAAAGGTTTTTCGGCCGCCTTCTTTCCAAACTGAGCCTGCCATCGCATACATCGATGGAAATATAATCCCAGTTCCAAAACCAATAATCGTTAAGAAGATCACATACACAGGCCACCCATGCCAAAAGGTTAGACCCAATAGTGCAATTAATGAGATGCCGATTCCGAGTATAATGGATTTATAGCCGCCGATTTTATCGAATAAATGTCCACCATATAAGTTACCAATCACATTGGCACCAGAGTTTATCATTAGAACAATCCCTGAAACAGATAAAGATTTTCCTAAATGGTTATGAAGATAGATTGTATTTAAAGGCCATAAAAAAGAAGAGCCAATAGTATTCACCGCCATCCCAAGAACTAAAAGCCATATGGCACGAGGCATGAAAAACGCTCCTTTATTCTGTAAAAATATTTCGTTACCCTAGGTAATTTTAGACGGTTTTCATACGGAGTGCAATCATTTTAGTTCGTCATTTTTAGCTCCCCAAAAAAGTATAAGGTAAAGAAAACACCGTCTCTGCTTAGAGAAACGGTGTCCCAAGGTATGGATTTATTTCTTAGTCGTGGTCGGAATGGTCGGTACAACTGGTGCTTGGCCAGGGAAGTAGCTGTTTACGGCATGATCTTTCTTCTTCTCATTTACCTTCTCATCCGCTACGGCTGTCTTCACTTTTTCAATTTCAGCATTCAATTCCTCAAGGTTAACACCTTTCTTGACCAATTCTTCTGTTGCAAGTTGGATGGCTTTGTTTGATTCGTCAAGAGATATCCTCAATGAATCCATTGAACCTTGTGGGTTATGGAATCCGGCTGAATTTTCCGCTGCAATAATATCCCAGAACCATTGACCCTTACGGACATGCTCCTGAGCCTCTTTAATCTTCGCTTGGCTGACACCTGATGTAATCATTTTATTGACATAGTAATGAGCACTAGTTGAAGTATCTTGAGCTTCATGCAAGGCTTTTACGTTGGCATCTTGAATCTCAATTACGCGATCTTTGAGCTTATCTAAGTCACGATCTCCATGGCACTGGCCACAAGATGTTTGCATCGTTTTAAGTGGTGATGTCCACCAGTGGGAGGAAATCTTTCTCTTACCATCTACGCGCTCATAAGGCATATGACAGTCGGCACAAGCTACATTTGCTTTTCCATGTGTACCGGAAGAGGCAGTTTCAAACTCAGGGTGCTGTGCTTTTAAAATTGGCGTTCCGGAAATATTGCTGATATAGTCCTTTTCAAAGCCGTTTTCCTTGGCAATGGTACTGTAGTATTCATACATTTCATCTGGCTTGAAGCCTTTTGTCCATGGGAAGGTTACTTCACTATTTTTCGCAGAGAAATAATACTCGACATGGCACTGGCCGCAAACATAGCTGCGCATATCGTTTTTCGTCGGTTTGGAAACATCTACGCCCTTAGCTTTTAAAGCTTTATAGAAGCTTGGTCGGGTAACCCGTAAATCCATGGTTTTCGGATCATGACAGTCAGAACAGCCAATTGGCGAGTGGCCCATCGCCTCTCCCTTGGGCCAAATATCTTTATTAAAATTGGCGCCCCAATAGCTGTCTCCCATCTCCTTAATCATTTGTGGAACTGCTGTAGATTTACATGTATAACAGGAACCTACAGACTTATCGGTTATCCGCTTCACACTGCGGATATCCTCTAAAGCATAAACGTGGCCGCGGTCTTCATTGTACTCAGTTGCAAAACCATAACCATTGAACAAAATCGGCAACAGCGGCTCTTTATCCGGATCATATTTACTTCGTTTGACGGAACCGCCGTATTTGGTATCCTCCATTTTTTTATTTTTCATATAGCTATTGTATTGCAATGGAAATAAGTTTTTAAATGCCTCATTGCTTATCTCATTTTCTGAGAGCCCTGTCGTCTTCTTGCCTGCCGCATTGGCTGTCTTTTCACTTGCTGTATCTTTACTGCAGCCAGTAATGACTAAAACAAAAGCCAGCAGGAGAAGAATTGCCCCGTTACGGAACTTTCTCATTCTTAATATCCTCCCTTATTTTCTAATAACTCCCCTGATTTAGGCGGCTCATTAAAATGACTATCCTTAAAGCCTTTGCCGTGCGGTACAGTTTTGTGACAAGATGTACAGCTATCCTTCGCATCGTGCGAGATGTTTGTCAGCGTACTCTTATGACAGGAGATACAGTTATCATTCATAATGCTTTTCGTTCGTTCCGTTGCATGGATCTCTTGCGGAATCTTCTCTGTGCCAAGAGTGTTATAGTAAATATGAGTCATACCCGCACGACCTTTGAAAAATAACTTTCCCATTTCGCTCTTATGCGGTAAATGACAATCATTACACTGAAGTTCCGCGTGAGTAGAATCCATGAATGAAGTGTACTGAGACTGCATCGTATGGCAATTTTGACAGAAGCCCGGTGAATCAAGATAAGCCAGGGTTTTTACGGTTGAAAACGATAAAAACACGCCAATGAGAACTGCCAGCACTACTAAAAACTTTTTGTCAATTTTCAGCAGCTTTTTAAACATTTCTTCACCTCCCATAGATTTTGTTTTCTCTCTCTGTGTATGTATTAAAGTACTCTCGTACCCTAATCCCTTAATTAGGAAAACTAGTTCTTTCTTCTTTTTATCAAAACGGCCAGGGCTCCAATGGATAAGACACTAACCCCTCCAAATGCACCAATAGCAAGGTGATTAATCTGACTAACATTATTTCTTTTGTTCAAATTTTTTGATTGCTGCAGCTCCAGGACTGGTTTTGTTTCTAGCCGTTTATAGGTAAGTTTGAAGTTTTTTTCGGTGCCGTCTTTTACATTTTGGAAGTGATAAGCAAAGGATTTTTTTCCATCAGCATGACTTTTCTCCTCGGGTGCAGGTGTCAGCTTCCACTTTTTTGCTTGATCAGGTTGGGTAAAGTAAACATTGACCAAGCCAATATCGGCAAAACTGGTAAAATGGTAAGTCAGCGATTTATCGTCATGATTCACTTGTAAGCTATCTGTATAATACTCAATGACAAATTTGTAGCGTTCTTGAGGTGGGATTTCATTACTTGTTGTCCAGGAGATTGTTCCTTTTTCACGATCAATCGAATATTCAATTTCATTGGTTTTTGTCAAATCACTTGAATAGTCGGCCACATAACCAATCCGGAAATTTTTCTCCTTTATTGGCAGCGGTATTTCAATCAGCCCTTTCTGTGGCTGATCTGAATTGTTGACCATCGATCCTTGATAGCCGATTAACAGAGGGGCATGGTCCTTTTTTTTATCATTTGGATGGTAGGTATATTCTGGCATCACCTGAATCGAAAGTTCTTCCATGCCTAAGACATTGGAAGACTCTTCAGCAAAGCAGGCGGAAGGGCTTACAACAGCAAATAGGATTAAAAGAATATAGATTATTTTTTTCATACGTAATTCTCCCTAAAAAATAATGATGGATAAAATGTGAACACCTTCACATAAATTATGAAAAGGGTTAGGGAACCGCCAAATTGATCCGGTTCGCCTAACGGAAAAAGGGGTTTTTGAATGAGCTTTCGTAAAATCCTTACCCTATTTAAACCATGTAAAAGAATCCCATTCCGTGACCAAAATCACAAAGTGATAATCAGATTTTGCTAATATGTGAACAGAAATTTCCTGTATTTACAATTTGTATTTAGTGAGAAATTTAATTTTTAGGGATTAATTCCCACTTCTTAATAAAAAAATCTCCCAACAATTTGTTGAGAGATTTTTTGAAAAATTTATGAAGATTGATCTTTTTCTTGATGAAATTTCGATTTTACTGGTTGACCGCCGCTATTTTCATATTTCTTTTTAGACTGCTTTACTAAATCGATATCCTGCCCTAATTCAAGATCTTGATTATTAATGCCGTTTCTTGTTTTTTGTTCCGGGTTTTGTTGTTTGGATCGCTTTTTCAAAACGGTTTCCTCCTACCCTTCTAAAATCATACTGTTTTGAAGTTGCTGAATTTGAAGTCTCATACGATGAAGCTGATCTCGCTGTTGTGAATTCGCACTATGGGCTATTTTGCAAATATCCTGGTAGGTTTGCTCCAACCGCTGCAAAGCCTGAGTATAATCATCGTTATTGTAATGCTCTTGCATGCTGCTTTGCTTAAATTGCTCCTCCGCATAGCGAACCGTATCTTCTACCTGCTGCATTAAGTCTTCCATCGAATCTCGAGTAGCCATCTCATGGACCCCCTTCATGATGTTGAAATCTGCAAAATGAAGCGCACTGCTTCATTTCTTATTTTGTTCCGCACACTTTTTCCTATAACATCGATTCTTTAATAATTATTGGGAATTTTGCATGAAAGAATTACATTTGGATATGCATCATGCTTCATGTTAAAATAAACCTTATGCTTATTCTAATAAAGGAGGTTTTCTGAGAATGCTTCAGACTAAACCTTTTCCATATGCTTCTGATGACAAACGCTATCATACTTGGAATTATCATCTTCGCCAGCAATTTGGCCATAAGGTTTTTAAAATAGCTCTTGATGGCGGCTTTGATTGTCCAAACCGTGACGGTACAGTTGCCCATGGCGGCTGCACATTTTGCAGTGCAGCGGGGTCAGGTGATTATGCTGGCAATCGTGCAGAGTCCCTTGAAAAACAGTTCAGTGACATCAAAGAAAAGATGCATACCAAGTGGAAAGACGGCAAATATATGGCTTATTTCCAGGCCTTTACAAACACTCATGCACCTGTTGAGATCCTTAAAGAAAAATATGAAACAGTGTTAAAACAAGATGGGGTAGTGGGTCTGTCAATTGCCACTCGTCCTGATTGTCTCCCTGATGATGTTGTGGAATATTTGGCGGAATTAAATGAAAGAACCTATTTATGGGTGGAGCTTGGCCTACAAACTGTTCATGAACGAACGGCAATGTTAATTAACCGTGCCCATGATTTCCAATGCTATGTGGATGGGGTAAATAAGCTTAGAAAACACGGAATTCGGATTTGTTCGCACCTCATAAACGGTCTTCCGCTTGAAAACTACGACATGATGATGGAAACCGCACGTGAGGTTGCAAAATTAGATGTTCAAGGTATTAAAATCCACCTGCTTCACTTATTAAAGGGAACACCAATGGTTAAGCAATATGAAAAAGGCATGCTTGAGTTTCTCTCACAAGAGGACTATGTAAATTTAGTATGTGACCAACTCGAAATTTTACCACCTGAAATGATTGTGCACCGGATCACCGGGGATGGACCAATTGACCTGATGGTTGGCCCAATGTGGAGCGTAAACAAGTGGGAAGTTTTGAACGCCATTGATGCTGAGTTAAAAAGGCGTGACAGCTGGCAAGGAAAAAGGTATGTAAAGTAAAGGGGGAAATCAAACAATGAAGCTGGATCGAGTTCTTCCCTATGCTAAAATATTACTTGAAAAAGCAGTCAAACCGGGCGATGCGGTTGTAGATGCGACTATCGGAAATGGCTATGATACGGTTTACTTAGCGGATCTCGTTGGCGAAAATGGCCAAGTGTACGGGTTTGATGTTCAGGAACAGGCATTTATTACTACCCAAGATCGCTTAAAGCAATCTGGCTTACTAGACCGAGTAACGTTATTCCTTGATGGTCATGAAAAGGCAGCTAACCTTATTCCACCCATTCATCACGGAAGGATTAGCGGGGCCATTTTTAATCTTGGTTATCTTCCCGGCAGTGATAAATCGGTGGTAACTCAGCCGGAAACAACCATTGAAGCCATTAAGCAGCTGCTGCAGATTATGGCACCTGAAGGAATAATGGTGCTGGTGATCTACCACGGACATGATGAAGGTGCGGTTGAAAGAGATGCTTTGCTGCAATTTTGCCGCAGCTTGGACCAAAAAACGGCACATGTTCTTCAGTATCAATTTATCAATCAACAAAATAACCCGCCATTTATTGTGGCGATCGAAAAACGATAAAAACCAGGCTGTGGCCTGGTTTTTATTTCATCATTCTTAAAACAAAGGAAGGCACTGCCCTCTGAAAAGAACGATACATTAATCCGTTGAAGTAAAAGAAATAGCTAACCCAGCCGCCGGACTTAATAATTTTTTTCGCTAATTTTCTTACTTCTTTTTGTTTTCTTACCTTTGAATCCGATAGGTAAATCCCCAGCAGTCCACGGTTAATTAATCGATGAAATTGTTTGTGCGGAAGGAAATCGGTATGCTTGTCTGCTTCAGTCACAAAGTGCTTTAATCTGTTGAAGAGTGTTTCTTGATTTTTATAATAGGCACAAAAATTTAAATCCCCCCCAACAATATCTTCTTCTTGATCGATAAAATAGTCCAAAAGAATATGCAAACCTTGGATATAGGGAAAATATCCTTTCCGTATATTTTCGGCATCATCCGCTTTAAAATCGTTGCGGAAAGCATAAGAAACGAGGCAAAATATTCCCAATGTAGAGCCTGAACAAGCTGAAAACTCATACCATTCCATTTCGGGCAGTCCAGTTTGATAATCGCGAAACCACCTTTCCAAACGGGGCACCCGTTCTTCCAGCTTTACATGCTTGTGGATTTGCAAATCACAATAATAATGACAAAGCTCCAATAAATAATCCTTAATTATGTCATAATGTTCCAGCTCCTGCAGCAGGGAGCGACATGTACCTGATAACTCATTCAAATAACCGTTATCATCCTGATCCTCACGCAACCGGTAATAATTTTGGGGCTCAGCATCAATATTAAGTGCATCCTTCATGGATTCATGCAAAGCCGCAAAATCATCCGGATCGAGTGAAGTACTTCGGTCACATAAATTATCTAAATAATCACTAATTGTCTGATAGGCGACAATAAATTGGATTGCTTTTTTGTACTGATCATTGGCAGTAATCGCCAAAATGGAACCACCTTCACAATGAAAGGTTTTATGCTCAATACTTGCCAAAGCTTGTTTTCTTAGCTCTGGATTAGGAATTTGTGCAGCACGGCTTTTCCAATAAGCCAATTCTTTATGTGCTGCTGGAAGTATTTTTCGGTAAACCCTGGACATGAGGGTGAATGGCATCATGGCAAATAACACCCTTTCTACACAATATAGCCAATTGCTTTGAGCTGACTCATGACAAAATCCTTCGCGTATTCAAATACTTCTTCACGTTCAGGTTCATTAAAAATTTCATGATAGCATTTTGGCCATTCTTTAAATCTTTTTTCCGATAAAGGAACAAAATTAAACCATTCCCTTACTGGCACTTTATTTACAATCTTATCAGCTCCTGCTTGCATGACCAGCATAGGAACGTCCTTTGTATGTTCAATTTCCTGAAAGGCCTGTTTTATGGCCTCAACCAATTCACGATACCATCTAATGGAAACTTTTGTCACGTAAAGTGTATCGTTGGAGTCGGCTTCTCTGACTTCATCGTTTCTCGTTGCCATTTGCACGGTAAGCCCGGTATTCATTCTTAGCGAAGGAAAAACAATATTTAATAAATAAGATAACAGCTCGATTAATTTAGGCTGTTTATTAACCAAGCCTAAACATGGTGATGAAAGAATCACACCCGCTATATTTACATTCTCTTCCTGCAATAATCGAATGGAAATCAGCCCCCCCATGCTATGCCCTAATAAGAATACAGGGAGGTCATAACGATAAGCTGCCTGGATCCAGTCCTTTACCTCAATTATGTACTCATCAAATGAATCAATATGACCGCGGCGAGATCTAGTCGTCATCCCTTGTCCGGGAAGGTCAGCCATAATGACATGGAAGCCTGAAGAACGCCACATCTCAATCAACCAACCATAGCGGCGATGATGTTCCATGGCTCCGTGAACAATCACGATTACTCCTTTTGCTCCCCCTTCTGCTTCCCATTTCCACATGATTTTATCCCCCTAGACTCAATAATTACAGAGTTGATCATTTTTGTATTTTATCATATTTTAAAAAAGAATCCTTTAGTTTTCGACTTTGCTTACTGATATTTATTTTTGAAAAATGGTGTTAAAATTCGGTAAAATATAATTACTTTTTCTAAAGGAGCGAACACAATGATATATCCTTATAAGGGCATTTATCCAAAGATAGCCGACAGCGTGTTTATTGCAGATTATGCAACCATTACCGGTGACGTGGAAATTGGTGAGGAATCCAGCGTCTGGTTTAATTCCGTCATTAGAGGCGATGTTGCCCCAACCAAAATTGGTAAAAAGGTTAATATTCAAGATAATTCCATCCTACATCAAAGCCCCAATAACCCGCTGATTTTAGAAGATGAAGTGACTATTGGCCATCAAGTGATCCTGCACAGCTGTACCATTCGAAAAGGTGCCCTCATTGGCATGGGCTCTATTATACTTGACCAGGCTGAAATTGGCGAGGGCGCGTTTATTGGGGCAGGAAGTCTTGTCCCCCAAGGAAAAAAAATTCCTCCTAATACCTTAGCATTTGGCAGACCGGCAAAAGTTATGAGAGAAATCACTCCGGAAGATCGAAAAGACATGAACAGAATTACTAGAGAATATGCGGAAAAGGCCCAATTTTATAAGTCCTGCCAACAAAAAAATTCCGATAAATAAGGATATATAAAAAGCACCCAAAAATTTCTGGGTGCTTACTTTTTTAGTGTTGTACTGTTTCACGAACTTTATTTAGATCTTTTTCCAGTTGAAAGGAATAGACATTTTCAACATATATTTGATGCCAAACCATAAACATCAGCACAGTCCAGATTTTCCGGCTGTTATCAGCTTTATCTAGACAATGGTCATCAAGAAGCTTTAATAAATAGGCTTTATTAAGTAAATGATCAGTCTGACTTTCCCGAATGATATTTTTAGCCCACTCATTCATTTCTGCCTTCAACCAATGGCGAATTGGTACAGGGAAACCAAGTTTCTTCCGGTTCAGGACATGGTCCGGTACAATGCCTTCTGCGGCTTTGCGCAACACATACTTAGTGGTTCCATTTGCTGTTTTCAAACTGGTTGGAATTTTCGATGCTACCTCAAACACAGCTTTATCAAGGAAAGGTACACGAAGCTCCAATGAATGAGCCATCGTCATTTTATCAGCCTTCAGCAAAATGTCGCCGCGCATCCAAGTATGGATATCAATATATTGCATCCGGTCAACCGGATCGTACCCATTAGATTCAACATAAAGCGGTTTAGTGATATCCGTATATTTCAAGCCTTCACGATAAACGTTTAACAAGTCGCGCTTTTCCTCTTCTGTAAACATTTTGGCGTTCCCAATGTATCGTTCCTCCATTGGAGTTACACCACGCTCGATAAAGCTTTTTCCTTTTGTTCCTTCAGGCATCATATTGGCAATTCCCTTTAAGAGTACTTTGCCGATGCGAGGAATTTTATTGAACACTTCTAGAGATTGCGGCTCGCGATAAATATTATAACCGCCAAACAACTCATCTGCACCTTCTCCGGAAAGGACAACCGTTACATGCTTCCTTGCTTCACGTGCAACGAAATATAATGGAACACAAGCCGGATCTGCTAATGGGTCATCCATATGCCACATGATTTTTGGAATCTCATTCATGTATTCTTGCGGTGAAATCACATAGCTAATGTTTTCTACACCAAGCTTTTCAGCGGTCTCCTTTGCGACATCAATTTCACTGAAACCATTGTGCTCAAATCCGACTGAAAATGTCTTAATCGCTGGATGAAACTCCTTGGCGATAGAAGCTATAATCGAAGAATCAATCCCGCCTGAAAGGAATGAACCAACTGGCACATCGCTGCGCATATGCATTTTCACAGAATCAAACATGACGTCACGAATTTCTTTTATAAAATCTGCTTCCGCTTTGTCCACAGGCTTAAAGTGTGCTTTCCAATATCTGTTCATCTTCATAGGCTCGCCAATTTTTTTCGTAAAATAATGGCCAGGCTCAAGCTTTCTAATACCTTCAGATAAGGTATCAGGCTCAGGGACAAATTGATAAGTTAAATAGTGCTGTAAGGCATCATAGTTTAAAACATCATTTTCAAGTGCCAGTAAAATACTTTTTTTCTCAGAGCCAAAGAAAGTTCTTTCTCCATCCTCCATATAAAAGAAAGGTTTAATTCCAAACGGATCTCTGGCACCGTAAAGGGTTTGCTCCTGTTTATCCCAAATGACAAAACCGAACATACCGCGCAGCTTTTCCACTGCTTTTTCTTTTAAATGGCTGTATAACGCTATGATCACTTCTGTATCGGAGCTTGTGGAGAAGGTTAAGCCCTCTTTAAGCAATTCCTCACGCAACTCTACATAGTTATAAATCTCGCCATTAAAAATAATCCAATAACGCTCATTCTCATAGGTTAGCGGCTGATGACCGGATTCTATGTCAATGATACTTAAACGGCGGAACCCAAATTGAATATGTTCATCATAAAAAAAGCCATCATCATCCGGGCCCCGGTGCGTAATAATATCATTCATATTTGTAAATAATTGTTTTTGCTCGTCACTGTAATTTTGCGGTTTGTCGTGTACACAACCAATAAAACCACACATTATGTACCACCTACTCCATTTTTCTAAAAATCCATTTAAAACATACCATCTAATACTACCACTTTTTTATTAAAATGGCACTGTGAACAAAAGGAATTTATGGATATTCTCATTTTTTGCCTTCTAAAGACCTATTTAAACATTCTATTCAGGCCCTAGGAATCACTGAACAAAAAAAAACCAAATACAAAATGGGAGTTACACCGTTTAGGTAACTCCCATCCATCATTATCGATTTCCTGCTTGCTCTCGTAATGCTTCCGCTTTATCTGTACGCTCCCATGGAAGATCTACATCTGCACGGCCAAAGTGTCCGTAGGCAGCTGTTTGTTTATATATCGGGCGACGTAAATCTAACATTTTAATGATGCCAGCAGGGCGAAGGTCGAAGTTCGCGTTGACTAGATCTACTAATATATCCTCGTTCACTTTGCCGGTACCAAACGTATCAATCGAAATTGATACTGGACGAGCCACACCAATGGCATAAGCAAGCTGAACTTCACATTTTTCAGCCAGACCTGCTGCAACAATATTCTTCGCAACATAGCGTGCAGCATAAGCTGCGGAACGGTCAACCTTTGTAGGATCTTTTCCGGAGAAAGCACCACCGCCATGGCGAGCATATCCTCCATAAGTATCTACTATAATTTTACGGCCTGTTAAACCAGCATCCCCTTGAGGTCCACCGATAACAAAGCGTCCTGTAGGGTTAATAAAGTACTTCGTGTTTTCATCAATTAATTCTTTTGGAACAACCGGATTGATGACATGTTCCTTGATATTACGTTGAATCTGTTCAAGCGTAATTTCCGGGTGATGCTGAGTGGAAATAACGATCGTATCGATTCGAACCGGCTTATCATTTTCATCGTATTCAACTGTAACCTGAGTTTTTCCATCCGGGCGAAGATAAGGAAGAATATCCTCCTTACGAACTTCTGCCAAACGTCGGGCAAGCTTATGTGCAAGGGAAATTGGAAGCGGCATAAGCTCTTTTGTTTCGTTGCAGGCAAACCCAAACATTAACCCTTGGTCACCGGCACCGATTGCTTCAATTTCTTCTTCAGACATTAGACCTTCACGGGCTTCCAGGGCCTGATTGACACCCATGGCAATATCAGGGGACTGTTCATCAATAGAAGTTAATACTGCACAAGTTTCAGAATCAAAGCCATATTTAGCACGATTGTAACCAATCTCTTTAATCGTTTCACGGACAATTTTTGGAATATCTACATAAGTAGAAGTTGTAATTTCTCCGGCAACTAGCACTAAACCAGTTGTAACCGACGTTTCAGCCGCAACACGGGCGTTAGCATCCTTTGCTAGAATAGCATCTAAAATGGAATCAGAAATTTGGTCACAAATTTTATCAGGATGACCTTCAGTTACTGATTCAGAAGTAAACAAACGACGTTTTGTTGACAATCTGAATTCCTCCTATTTAATAAAATAAGTGAAGTTAATTGTGCGGGTATGAACATACCTGAACACGTAACCTCGGATTTGATACGGAACTCATCCCTTATAGTATGAAATAAACTCAAGTTTTTTATGAAAAACTACATAAAAACTCAGCTGAAAGTCTAAAGATGGTCATATAGTCTTATGTATGCTGCAAATTTTACCCAATAAAAAAACCTTTCCCAATGAGGAAAGGTTAATAGCAAAAGTTTGCGTTCCTTTCACTCTTATCGTTCAAGGACAAGCCTTGCAACAGGTTGAGCACCTTTGCATCGAATTTGAGATGAAATATCTCCATTTACATCGACTGCAGGTTGCTGGGTTTCATAGGGCCTGTCCCTCCACCAGCTCGGGATAAGAGAGTATCCGTTCAAATCAAAATCATAACACACCAAAGAATAAAGTCAATGGATTTTTAAGAAACTTTCTATAAATCATACATATCTCTTACTAGATTTCCATTCAAAATATTTAGTAAAATTATAAAATGGTACCTAATTTTATCAATTAGTATAGACTATTTATTTAAATATGTTATACTAATTATTATTAATATTACAAATATCAAAATTAAAATAAAGGAAGGTCTCATTAAATGAATTCTGTTCATGTCCCAAATGAATTAAAGCAGTTTCTGGAGGAAAGCCAGGCACATGTCCAATTATCCGTGCCGCAGTTAGTCGAGAAAATTTTGAGCCGAAACGAAGGATCCTTAACTGCATCGGGTGCAATTACGGTCTCTACAGGAAAGTATACAGGCCGTTCACCTCAAGATAAATTTACTGTATTTGAGCCATCAACTAAAGATAAAATCGCTTGGGGATCATTGAATCAACCGATTTCAGAAGAGGTATTTACTAAACTTTATCACAAAGTAATAGAATACTTAAAGCAAAAAGAAATTTTTGTGTTTAAGGGCTTTGCTGGTGCTGATAAAAAGTCACGGTTACCGATTCAAGTCATCAATGAATTAGCATGGCATAATTTATTTGCCCATCAATTGTTCATCCGTCCAACTGAAGAGGAACTATTAACCCATGACTCGGAATTTACGGTGATTTCTGCCCCTTCCTTTAAAGCGGACCCAGCAGTTGACGGTACAAATTCAGAAACGTTTATTATTATTTCATTTGAACAGCGCATTGTGTTAATCGGCGGAACAGAATATGCTGGTGAAATGAAAAAATCAATTTTCTCTGTCATGAATTACTTATTGCCAGAAAACCATATCTTTTCCATGCATTGCTCGGCAAATGTGGGGCTTGAAGGGGATGTTGCCTTATTCTTCGGCTTATCCGGAACAGGGAAAACGACGCTTTCCGCTGATCCGAATCGCCGCCTAATTGGTGACGATGAGCATGGCTGGTCATCCAACGGGGTCTTCAATATTGAAGGCGGTTGCTATGCAAAATGTATCAACTTAAGTAGAGAGAAAGAACCGCAAATCTTTGATGCCATCCGTTTTGGTACAGTCCTTGAAAATGTGGTGATTAATCAAGAATCAAGAATTCCTGATTATGATGATGGAACATTAACAGAAAACACACGCGCAGCTTATCCTATTGATGCAATCGATAATATCGTACAGCCTAGCGTTGCAGGCCACCCAAATACGATTGTATTCCTAACAGCAGATGCTTTTGGAGTACTACCTCCGATTTCAAAATTAACAAAAGAACAAGCCATGTATCATTTCTTGAGCGGTTATACATCAAAGCTTGCTGGAACTGAGCGCGGAATTACTTCACCACAGGCAACCTTCTCCACATGCTTTGGTTCACCATTCCTACCTCTACCGGCACAGAGATATGCCGAAATGTTGGGTGAGAAAATTTTAGAACACAATGTTAATGTCTTCCTGGTCAATACAGGCTGGACTGGCGGCGAATATGGTGTCGGTAACCGTATGAAGCTTGCTTACACAAGAGCTATGATTCAAGCAGCCCTTGAAGGTGAATTAAATAATGTGGAAACAGTGCAGGATGACATTTTCGGATTGAATATTCCACTTCATATTGCTGGTGTTCCGGACGAAGTACTCCTACCATCGAAGACATGGCTAGATGCAAATGCCTATAAAGAAAAAGCCAAAGAATTAGCTGGCAAATTCCGTGACAACTTTAAAAAATTCGAAAACATCGATCCTAAAGTGGAAGAGCTTGGCGGACCGATTGCGTAATAACTACAAAAAATGCGATTCGATTATGAATCGCATTTTTATTTGTTTTCATCTATCGGCCTGCCTACATCAACAGACTGTGATTGGTTTAACACCGTAAATCGATATTTGCCACTTTTCTTAATTTGGAAATTCCCTTTGTACATGGAAATCTTTTTCCCTTCAGTTGTTGTAAAGTCGGTTTTTTCCTTAAAGGAAAAAGTCTCCGGCTCGGCCGTTTCTAATTGAAATACCTCTAATTGGATCTCGTTTGGGAGATGATCGCCTTCAACCTCTAAATAGACATCCTCATAAAAACCGGCATATATATCCTCTTCTGAGATTAATAAAGTAGAGTTGCCTATTGTGATATATGGTTTTTTTACATAAATAGAAAATTCACCAACCTGTTTCTTTTTACCGGAACTATTATAGACTGTAAAAATCAAATTCCATATCCCAGGGCTATCTAACTGTTTAAAGCTTGCCAGTGCATGGGCATCCGCCCCGTACATTCCTGCACCTAGTTCAGCATTATCCAAATGCAATTTAGCTCCTGTCTTGACATTGACAGCATCTATATTAAGAATTTGGTTTTGTTGAATGTCTTTCCCCCATAAAAAGATCATGATTTTCGCGAGTGAGCGATTATCGCGTGCCACCCATTCTTTTGGCGCTAATAAACTTACTTTATTTGGGATCCCGAAATTACTGTCTATATAGAGTGGCTTCCCTTCCTGATCAACCAACGCAAAATAATCAGCCTGAATTTCTTTTATAGGAGATGCACCCAAATTTTGCGAAGGATCTTGTTCAGAATAGCTAAAATACAAAAGCGGTCCAATAAAGGCAAGGAGGAGAACAGCGGCCAATGCACCGATTCTTTGTAGATTTATCAGCTTTTTCGGCCTTTTGGCCACTGTTATTTTTTTTAACATTTCAGTTCTTTGTTTCGTGGTTAATTCATGCTTAGGAAATTCAGCCATCTTTTCCAACAACTCTTTACCCGATAAATTGCTCAAAAAAATCTCCCTCCTTTAAGCGTTCATTTAATTTTTTTATCGCTCGTGAAAACGTCACATTCACCTTATTTTCCGTCCAACCAAGAACCTGCCCTGTTTCTCGGGATGACAATTCTGCAATCCCCCTTAGCAAAATAACGTCTCTGTAATTGGGCTTTAGCTGGTCTATGGCTTCGTACAAATTGACATTTTCCATTTTTTGAAAAAATATGGTTTCCGTTTGTGACTCTCGGTGCATTGCCGGCTCATTTTGAAGCTGCTCCTTCAATTTTTGCCAGATCGTTTTTTTTCGATATACATCAATCGCTGCATTTCGGGCAATGGAAATCAGCCATGTCTTAGGGCTCGATTCATGTTTAAAACGGCTCAATGCCCGATATGCCTGCAGGAATGTTTCCTGAACCAAATCCTCAACATCTGGTGAGCTGGTATAATAGACGAGGTAATTGGTGACATCCTTCTCATATTGAATAAACCATTTTTCGATTAAATCATTTTCCTCCACCCCTAGCCCTCCTCTCAATTGCTATTTCTAAAAATAAGACGGGGATACCCGAAAAATCTTACACTTTTTTGCAAAAATAAAAAGCAGGTCTGTTACCCCCTGCTTAGTTCGTTGAATTTAATGAG
Source organism: Neobacillus solisequens (assembly GCF_051233465.1). Taxonomy (NCBI): domain Bacteria; kingdom Bacillati; phylum Bacillota; class Bacilli; order Caryophanales; family Bacillaceae; genus Neobacillus; species Neobacillus solisequens. The sequence continues at coordinate 137,849 of NZ_JBKFGJ010000019.1, forward strand.
ATTAATTGGTATGTGATGGTGGTCAGGTTATTTTCCCATGTAACCTTTTTAATTAGCGCTGTACCACTGGAACTGCAATCCAAAGTTTTTCTAACATCAACTGGTATCTCAATCGGATAAAGACGATAACCTTCTTTTTCAAGCTCAAACAGATTTTCTTCAATCCGTTTTTCCCTGCCTTTTGTAACAATCAGTGTATTTAATTCAAGAGGCATTCCCATAAAATTCGCTCCTCTACTAGTTATATCTATATCTTATCATTATTTGCCATGTTTTTTCATCCACTTCGTTAAATCCTGGACGACTTTTCGATTGATTTCTGGAGGGAAGTAGTGGGTGAAGCCCTCAAAATACCAACATTCAACCGGTTTCTCAAGAGATTTCAGCCGTCTTTCCAAACGGCGGGAATGCTCCACCGAGACATTATGGTCATTCACTCCATGAATAATTAAAGTCGGGGGTTCGTATGATTCTAAATGGTACAGTGGTGTTCTTGACTGGTATTGTTCCGGTAGCTTTTCTGGCGTCCCTCCAATTACCCGTTTCATCATCCTTCTCAGGTCTTTTCGTTCTTGGTAGGTCAGACTCATATCACTGACGCCGCCCCATGTCACAAGCGAAGCGGCATCTGGAAATTGGATACCGGTTAACAAAGCCATGACACCGCCCCTTGAAAATCCAAAGATGTGGATGTTTTGGACTTGTGGTAGTGATTTTAGCAGTAGAAACGCCGAAAATGCATCCTCCCTATCTTCGCCTGCAAAATCCTCATTCCCCTCACCACCCTGGTTTCCCCGATAATACGGTGCAAAGACAATGAAACCTTCCTGCGCGAACTGAGCCACCCGGGCCGGGCGGACCTTGCCGACATTTTTAATGCCGCCCCTCAAATAGAGAAAACCCTCATGCGTTGTTTCCCCTTTAGGCTCCGCCAGCAATCCCTTTACTTTGAGCCCGTTGGAAAGATAGGTGATGATCTTTAGTTCAACATTTGGATTGGGAGAGGGGAAACGTTGTATATTGATTATTTTGCCGTTTGATTTGTTCATTTTGATGGTTCCTTTGTTTTATTTTTTTATGGTTTCTATAGCCCTGACAAAAATGCTCTTTTAGGATTTTCTTATGTAATTGTGGGGTCTATGCAGCAATTATAAAGGCCAGGCTAAGTTTTTTGCCTATGCGAACTTTATGATACATTCATAACGACCGGGGCACCCCTTTTTTGCCCCTATGAACCAAATTTCTATTATTACTTACACCAATTCATTCCTTATAATTTCCCGAGGCTGATGTAATAATCAACCAACAAAAAAATAAATAAGCCCTTGAAAATCAAGGGCAATTATAGAGGGATGGTTAAACATTTTTAAACCCGAACCAAAAATTGTTCCAGATGCTGCCCACCCTTGATTTCATCTTTTCAACACCGTAATAGGACAATTCAATAAAAATTCCATCAAGCACACAATAATAGGACATGATTAAATCTTCTATATTACCCTTACGAATTTCTCCGTTTTCCATGCCATTATTTATAATCGTCCTTAATATTTCAGAAACAGCATCTTCCGCAACCATAAACTGTTCACGCAGTTGTTTCTTTAAATTTTCAGGCGGAAAGAAAACGGATCTGCTTAAAAATGTTGATTGTTCCTCTGATTGAATATGATATTGAACTGTTAAGTTAAGGATTTCAAAAAGTTGGTCTTTCGCACTTAACCCCTTGATCTCCTCCATTAGTTTTTCGATTTGATGAATATGTAGCCATAGAAGCTTTTCATAAATGGTCAGAAAGATCTCTTCTTTACTTTTAAAATGATTGTAAATGGAAGGCTTTTGGATTCCAACTGCTTTTGCAATTTCCGTTAAGGTAGTTCCTTCATATCCATTTTTAGCAAAAAGCACCAATGCTGCTTCTATAATCTTATCTCTTGTCATAAGTTCCTCCGAAACTAACACTTGTTATCTAAATTATAAACTGGAAATAGCAGATAGTCTAAAAAAATGGAAAAAGCCCTGTTTCTAACTAAAACAGAGCATTTTCTAAAATTATTTGATTTTAACAAGATCTTCAGACTTTGAAAAAACTATTTTGCCATCCATTATGGTCATTTGGACAGAAGCTTTCAGAATCTCTTCGGGAGAAACCTCAAATAGATTTCGGTCAAGCACAACGAGATCAGCGAGCTTTCCTTCTTCAATAGTGCCGAGTTCATGTTCCCGGAAGGTTCCAAAAGCAGGACCTGCTGTATAAGCTTTAAGCGCATCAGCAAGCGGGATTCTTTCCTTTGGATTCCATACCTCCTTACCACCGCTGTCAATTCGGGTTATGGCCCGATAAATTTGCGGTAGTGGATTCAAGGAATCAATGGGGAAATCTGTCCCAAAGCATAATTTGGCGCCGGTATTTTTTATCGAATTGATGGCAAACACAAATTTCTCTCGTTCTAAGCCGATACGTTCTGTATAGGTACCTCTTTCAGATATAGCAAAATGATTAGGCTGCATCGAAGCAATAACGTCTAACTCTGCGAACCGTGAAATATCTTCCGGATGAATGACTTCAATATGTTCGACGGCATGCCGCGAATCTTTTTTACCATTAATATTTTGAGCATTCTCATAAGAATCAAGTGCCAAACGGACTGCAGCATCGCCAATTGCGTGAAAACGAATGCTAAAACCATGTTGATCCGCTTCTACCACCCATTTTTTAATATCTTCTGCTGAATGGGCTGGCATACCACAGGTTTCAGGCTGATCTCCATAAGGCTCCAACATCCAGGCTGTTCGGCTCGTGACCACTCCATCAATAAATTGCTTTAGTCCTGAAACTCTTAATTTGTCGGACTGATATTTTCCTCGTAAGTGTAAAGCTTCCTCAATATCACCATTTAAAGCTGGGAAAAGGTGCATTCGAACGTTGAGCTTGCCATCGTTCTCTATCTCTTTAAATAGTTCAAAATCATCCAATTTACTTAGCATTTCGGTGCCGTATAAATTGTTTGCGGCAGTCACACCAAACCTCACTGCCTCATTTTGAAAGGCATTATATAAATTTCGTTTTTTCTCTTTTGAAAAATCATAAGCATAATTGGTTATTAGTGAAGTGGCCTCTTCGATTAAAATTCCAGTAGGCTCCCCGTCATCCCCCTTTTCAATAATCCCATAAGCGGGATTAGGAGTATGCCTGTCTATTTTTGCGATTTGTAATGCTTTTGAGTTTACCCAAGCGTAATGTCCCTCCGCATGGAATAGAATTACCGGTCGATTAGGAATTGCTTCGTCTAAGGAAGAACGGTCTGGAAGTCTTTTCTCCTCCCAATAGCCGGAATCCCACATAAAGCCAATAATCCACTCAGCATCTTCATTTGATTCTGCAAACTGCTGAACCATTTGAACAGCTTGTCTCTCGGAACGGGCCTCAAAAAGGTTTAGGCTTTCAAGTGCAAGCCCACCCATCATGGCATGAATATGAAAATCGTGAAAACCCGGAACAATTAACTGATTGCCAACGTGATGGACAAGCGTTTTATCGCCGATTAATGTTTCCATTTCATCGAATGGACCAACTGCGATGATTCGATTTTCCGAGATTGCAACAGCTGCCGGTTTCGGTTTGTCCTCCAGTCCTGTAAAAACTGCCTCACTTGATAGAATAATATCTGCTATCATACGAATCTCCCATCTTTTCATTTTTATATTTGTACATCTAAATTTGTTTCATCAAAGTCTAACTCCGGTGGCCGGTGCCTAAAGAATTTCGTTAGATGCAACAGGTAAATAAAGCCCAGTAACCCCCAAACACTTCCTAGAATCATTGAATGTAAATCTAACATTGACCAAAATAAGGCGGTGATACATGCACCTATTAGCGGAATAATGCCGAAAACAATGATATCTTTCAGTGTCCGCTGTCTTTTCTTAATCACGTAATGAACAACTACGGAAAGATTAACAAAGGTAAATGCAAATAGTGCCCCAAAATTAATGAAAGCCGCTGCTGTATTTAAGTCTAAAAATAATGAACTCATGGAAATGACTGCAATTATCAAAATATTATAGACAGGCGTCCTAAATCTTGGTGAGAGATAACCGAATACCTTAGCAGGCAAAATATTTTCCCTTCCCATCGCATACAAAACCCTTGAACCACTTCCACCAGAGGCCACGGCTGATGCGATAGCTGCTGTCACCGTAACACTTAAGAAAAAGGCATTTAACAAATTTCCGCCGACATACGTTACTATTTCTACTGCGGCAGATTCCGGATCTTTAAAGGATGAAAAATTAGGGTAAATGGCTTGGGCAAAATAGGTTGATGCCACGAATAGTACTCCACCTATAAGTGTGATGAGATAAATGGCTTTCGGTAAGGTCTTTTTTGGATTTTTCGTTTCTTCAGCCAATGTGGTTACCGCATCAAAGCCTAAAAAGCTAAAGCATAATAGTGGTACAATCGATAAAATACTTGAAAAATGAACGTTTGAAACAAGAAATGGCGTTATCGACCATACTTCTCCTGACCCTTTTCCACCTAGAAGACCTTTCACACAAAGGATACAGAAAGCAAGTATGAAAAGGATTTGAAAAGCAAGGAGTATAGCGCTTACATTTGTTGCTAATTTAATTCCCAGTATATTGATCAGTGTGATGATGACAATGAAAAAAATAATACATAGAGGAACTGGAATGAATGGTAAATAAGCATGAACAAAAATTCCAAATAGCAGCGAACTTATCATGGGGCTAAGCAAATAGTCCAATAAAATAACCCAGCCTACAAGAAAACCCATTGAGGAATTAATCCCTTTTTGCACATAGGTATAGGCTGAACCAGTTATAGGGAACTCTTTAACCATTTTCTCATAGCTGTAGGCCGTGAAAAGCATGATACATAAGGAAATGATGTATGCAGTCGGGATCATCCCATTGGAGCTTTCAATCGCGATTCCGTATGTAGTAAAAACAGTAATAGGAGCCATAAAGGACAGTCCGAATAAGATAACATGACCTAATGATAATGAACGCTTCAGTCCAGGAGAATTATTCATCCCATTTATCAACCCTCTCTAAAATATTATCGAACAATACTAACTACCGGTAGTTAGTTAAATAAATTATAATTGCACTTAACAGAATAGTCAAATTATTTTTACCTATACTCACCTTATTAATCTATTTTTTAAAATCGACAAATGGGTATTCACACATTCATTCCAGTTTCATACGATATCTTAGGCAATAGCCCAGATAAGGAGGTTCAGGCATTTATGAAAAAATGGTCAAAGATAAGTTTTTCTTTTCTAGTCATCTCTTTACTAATGTTTTCCCTAGTGGCATGTAATAATGATTCCAATACAAAATCTGGCACCAAGAAGGTTGAAAAAGTTCGGATTGCCGAAGTAACCAGATCCATTTTCTATGCACCACAATATGTTGCCATTTCCAAAGGTTTCTTTAAGGAAGAAGGATTAGATGTGACCTTGACGACTACTCCGGGTGGTGACAAAACGATGACTACCCTTATATCGGGTGGTGCTGATATCGCCCTCGTTGGTTCGGAAACGTCCATCTATGTCTATGCCCAGGGCTCTAGTGACCCGGTGATCAATTTTGCGCAGCTCACTCAAACAGACGGTACTTTCCTCGTATCCAGAAAGAAAATTGACAATTTTTCATGGGATTTATTGAAAGGGACCACTTTCCTCGGGCAACGGAAAGGCGGCATGCCGCAAATGGTCGGTGAATTTGTGCTGAAGAACCATGGAATTGATCCTCAAAAGGATCTCAATCTGATTCAAAATGTTGATTTTGCTAACATTGCGAATGCTTTTGCTTCAGGAACCGGCGAATTCGTTCAACTGTTCGAACCAACCGCCAGTATTTTTGAAAAAGAAGGGAAAGGCTACATCGTAGCTTCCTTTGGAAAAGAGTCCGGGCATGTTCCTTATACCACATTCATGGCCAAAGATAGCTATATGAAAAAAAACAAAGAGACAATCGAGAAATTCACACGCGCCATTTATAAGGCACAGCAATGGGTGAATACACACAGCACAGAGGAAATTGCAAAAGCTGTTGCCCCTTTCTTCCCTGATACAGATCCCGAAATTATGAACACCGTGATTGAGCGCTATAAGAGCCAGGGTTCTTTCGCTACTGATCCAATCCTCGATGAAGAGGAATGGAACAATTTGCAAAATATCATGAAAGAAGCTGGGGAGCTTCCGAAAGAAGTAAAGTATAAAACGCTAGTTAATACTAGTTATGCAAAAAAAGTCATGAATAACTAACAGGAAAGGGTGGCCGTTCTAATGAGCTTCTTGCAAGTTCAAGATATTCATCATACGTATTTCACCAGAGATTCCGCCACCACGGCCCTCTCCAATATTTCATTTACGGTTGAGGAGGGAGAATTTGTCTCCCTTCTTGGCCCAAGTGGCTGTGGAAAGACAACCCTACTCACGATTATTTCCAGCCTGCTTAAACCAACACAGGGAAAGGTTTTATTAGAAAATGAACCGATCTCCACCTCAAAAAATGAAATCGGCTATATGCTTCAGCAGGATTATTTGTTTCCGTGGAAAACAATTGAAGAAAATATTCTGTTGGGTTTGAAATTATCAAAACAGTTAACTGATGCATCCAAATCGTACGCTCTCAGCCTGCTTTCTCAAATTGGCTTAGGTGGTGTTGAAAAGCAGCTTCCCAAGCAATTATCAGGTGGTATGCGTCAAAGAGTAGCCCTTGTTAGAACACTGGCTACAGAGCCGAAGCTTCTGATGCTAGATGAACCTTTTTCCGCTCTTGATTACCAAACCAAATTAAAACTTGAGGATTTAGTTTCAAATACATTAAAGCAATTTAGCAAAACAGCCATCCTTGTAACCCATGATATTGGCGAAGCCATTGCCATGAGTGACCGAATTTTTCTATTTTCATCAAGACCAGGAAGAATCCATAAAGTTTTTGAGATGCCCGAAGAATTACGAAACTTGTCCCCATTCGAAGCTCGAAGGCATGAAACATACTCAGGTATTTTTCAAACCATTTGGAAGGAGTTGGAACTCCTTGAATCTAAAACAGAATAATATCGATATCCTCCATAAGAAATATCTTCATTCCTTGAAAGTCGAAAAAAGATGGGTACTGTTTTATCAGGCTGTAATCTTTGTGGTCTTTTTTTCAAGCTGGGAGTTTCTCAGTCAAAAGCAATGGATCGATCCGCTGATCTTCAGTTCCCCTTCAAAAATATTCAACCTATTGGTTGAAAAAATTCACGACGGCACCTTGCTCTTGCATGTAGGTGTCACTGTTTGGGAAACGTTAGTTGGATTTATTATTGGGACCGTTCTGGGTGTTATGATAGCCACGGTTCTGTGGTGGTCACCATTTATTTCAAAAATACTTGATCCTTACTTAGTAATCTTTAATGCAATGCCAAAAGTGGCTTTAGGACCTGTCATTATCGTCGCTCTAAGTCCGGGATACACGTCGATTATTGCCAATGGCGTTATTATTTCGGTCATCATCACGGCCATTGTTGTCTACACATCTTTTAAAGAAGTAGATTCTAACTATTTAAAAGTCCTGCAAACATTTGGGGCCACTCGATTCCAATGCTTCAGAGAAGCGATCCTACCGGCAAGCTTTCCTACTATCATTTCTACACTTAAGGTAAATGTGGGGTTGTCTTGGGTTGGTGTCATTGTTGGAGAATTCCTTGTTTCCTCGAAGGGCCTTGGATACATGATTATATACGGCTTCCAAGTCTTTAATTTTACACTTGTCTTTTTGTCACTTTTGGTGATTGCGGTGATTGCCACGATTATGTACCAGCTGGTTGATCTACTAGAGAAAAAACTGATTAAAGAATAGTGGATTGCTTAAAGCGATGCAGCAAGAGAGGCAGGTCTCTTCTAATCTAGAAAATTCAAAAAGGGGTTAATCTCAAACAAAATGAGATTAACCCCTTTGAACGGATATTATTTAGTTTTGTCTGCTAATTCCTTTAGGGCATCAGTCAATTGATCATTCAACGTGCCTAATGCTTTTTTATCCAGTGTATCTGCCTCTGAGCCTGCAATGGTTGGATCAAGATATTTTTCAATTTTTTCGTAAAGATCTTTATCATCCTTCTTTACATCATCTTCAAAAGAGGACCATTGATCTTCAAGTTTAGGACCGACTTCTTTTACTTTTGCCTGGTCCCCCTTGTCAATTGCTTTGGATAACTGTTCTGTTGTATCCAACATTTTATTTACACCCTCTGAAACCTTACTATCCGATGAACTGCATCCTGCTAAAAGCAAGGAACCGCCAAGTCCAATTGTCATGATGATCGAAGTTAATTTTTTCATTTATTTTTCCTACTTTCTTTTTTAGTTATTATTAGCTGTTACAAGCCTTTTGACTTTTAGTTTCCTGAACAAAATAATGAAAATGGCTGCCACAACCAGTACAAATTGTGGAATGGCGCTTTCCCAAGAAGAGTAAAGAGCGAAAAATTCGATACTTGGGATCGGTGCATTCGTCGTTTGAATCAAGCCAGCCAATTGCAGGCTGTGGATGCCCATTCCGGTAAATTTAATACAAAGGTAAAAAACGATGACACTAGAAACCATAAAGAATGGCCGGAGCGGCAATTTTAATCCAACAAATATCATCAAATAGGCTAGGACACCCAAAATGGCTGCACCAATAACAAACCCTAGCAATAAGGACTGAAGTTTGATTTGACTAGCCATTCCGATATAAAACAGAACAGTTTCTGTTCCCTCACGAAATACCGCTAGAAAGGCTAAAACACCTAATGAAACAAGTTTGCCGGTGGTTAATGCTTTTTGACTTTTTTCACGGATATATCGATTCCAGTCGGCGATATTGGATTGGCTATGAAGCCAGTAGCTCATATACAATAACATCACCGCTGCGAAAACTCCTGTCCAGCCGCCAATAAGCAAATTATTATTTCCAAAGGCACCGGAGGAAATGACAAACTTAACGATGATGGCAAGAATGACACTCACTCCGAGGCCTGCTAACACACCTGTCCATATCCAGCCTTTTCCTTTTGAATCTGCTGATTTTTTTACAAATGACATTAATGCAATGACGACCAGAAGGGCTTCCAATCCCTCTCGTATTAGGATCATGGCAGCATCCCAATAGGTATATTGAGATTTACCAGCTAAAGGGGTTAAATAATGAATCATGTTATCTATTGTTTTTGTGGCCTGTGCATAATTTGGCGGATTTGCCGCCAACATGGCTTGAATACTTACCAAATCCCTCTCAGAATCACTATAAACAGATGCTGATTGGGCAACGACAGCACCTTCAACACTTAGCCAACTATTACTAGCCTTCTTAATCTGTTCCAATGCTTCTGTTTGATTCTTTTCACCAATTTCTTTTTTTGTTGCTTGAAGGATGAGGATAAAATCATCTAAAGAGAGGTCCTCTTGCTTAAAACCAGCCTCTTTGGGATAACCTCCACTTGCAAATTTCTCATTTACAGCCTTTAAGTCTTGTAAGGATCCTACGACTTGATCCTGCTTTTTAAGGGTAAAAGCATAAACTACTTTTCCCATATTGGATTCAATATCACGATAAGCAGTTGCTGAATGTGCTTTAATTCCTTCTTCAATCTGTCTCCATGTTTTATTGAATTGGTTATATGCCTTTTCCGCTTCAGGAAGATTTCCATGAGAGGCAAAATCAATAGCTTGATCAATTGAAACCTCTGCCTTCTTTATATCTTCACGAGAATTTCCAGAAGCTGTTACGGAAGGAATATTTAACCCAAATCCAAAAATGAAAACGAGGATTGAGACAGTAAGTATAAAATTTTTCCTCACGTAGATCCCCCATTTTGGCGTTCACTTAATTGAAAATGATTTTCATTTACCTTAGTACATTCTTTATTGTATTTATATTGATAATCATTGTCAATTAGAAAATACAACAATTTGTTTCTATTTTGTGAATCTTACTTTGATTTTTGTTAATAAAAAGGCTCTATTAAACTGGTCTGTTGATTTCCGCTCCAATCAACAGGGTATAAAATCAACAGGGTCCTTTAACACAGCCAATAAAAAAACCGGACTTTTCAATAAAAGACCGGTTTTGGACCTATAAATATTTTAACAATTTATTAAAAGTTGGATATACTTGATACATTCTTCCACGACTTGATCCTTCATTATAAAACTATATTCGGCTCCAAATCGAAGTTGGAGCAAATCCCCTTTGATGATAACGGGCCCATTGGTTTCATAGTAACCGTCAGTTTTCTTTAATTCTGTTACCTTTCCCCAAAAAACAGCCTTAACAAAAGAACCGTTTTCGTCCATTACTCGATAATCTGCGATATAGGTTAGTGTGTCAAAAACTGCACCTGTCTCCTCAAACGCCTCTCGTCGAGCCGCTTCTTCCAAAGACTCACCCTGTTCTCTTTTTCCCCCAGGAAATTCCAGGCCTCTTTCTTTATGGTTGGTCAATACCCAATCTTCGTCCCATTGACTAATTACAAGAACATGCTTAGGTTCCTCAGGGAATGAATGGGCATCGAAAGATAATTCTACCAAATTTCCTCTGTCGTCAAAAAATTGTTTCATGCCACTCCCCGCCCATACTTTTTTCCTTTATTATAAACGCAAAAAAGGAAAACCCACAAAGATTGGATTTTCCAACTTTTTTTACTGAGGTAAGATATTCATACTTTCAATATGATTCCTTGCTTCCTGATCACCTAACTGGTGAAGCATTCCATAAATTTTTTGAATAGTGCTATCATATTGATCGTTTTCCCGATCATAATGGTACTGAACATATGGAACATGGGCTCTAAAAAAGTTTTTCCACTCTGTTGAATAGTTTTGATCAAACAATTCACGAAGCTGTGTGATCTCTTCATCTGTTGCCTCAATTTTATAGCCCCAACTGGAAGCCGTGGCGCTTCTCGAGATTTCACCTGTTCCAACATCTATGTAATATGTTTTTTTCTGCTCATCCATTTGTGTCATCCCCTTTTACCTTTATTAATCCACAAAAAGAAAAAATTTATTCGATGGCAAATTTCGATTCATTTTTTATTATGAGATATTGTATAATAAAATAACAAACTCAAAAATGACAGATTTTTCAGAATTCAATAATGAAGAATGGAATCTTAAAAAAAGGAAAAAATTAACGTAAAGGGGAGGTGTTTTTCGTGAAATTAGTGGATGAATTATATGAAATGTATCGGAACAAGTTAACCGGTGATGAGGAAGATATTGATATGCTGGCGTTTGCCTTCCTAGAAGAAATGTCACATGAGGATTTGTTAGCACTCATTCATGACATGGATAAACAAGAATTATACGATTTAATGGGACTTTATTTGATTGAGACATTGAAGGGGAAATTTGCCCAGGAGCAATATGGCCAGCAGCGCACCCATACTTATTATCCAAGAAACATACATTGAAGCTTACATAATAGGGAAAGGGAGCTGAGTGTTCAGTTTCCTTTTTTTATGCCAACAGAATCGTAAAAATGTTAAAATAAAAAAAAGGGGGAGATATTCTTGATTACCGTATTAGTAGTAGCCGTTATAATTGTTATTGTCGTTCTTTTGCTAGCAGTTATTACTACCTCAAGGGCCTATTCCTATAAGCATACAGTTGACCCGATCGAAAATAATCCTCATCTTGAAAAGGAAGAGCAAGAAAAAAACTCGCCGTAATCACATTTGGCGAGTTTTTTTATTAAGCAAATACCTGCTTTAATTCTTCTTTAGTATGCTTCATCCAATAGTTCATTAAACGCTTGGCACCATCAAGATCATGGAGCTTCGCTTGGCCGCATTGTCTCTCATTTGCTGCCGGAATTTCGGTAATCTCAACAGCTTCTTTCATTGTCGTCTCAAGAAGGTCAATGATTTCTTCAACTGTTGGCTCACCGCTGACCACAAGATAGTAACCTGTTTGGCAACCCATTGGTGAAATATCAATGATATCGAAATGATTATACTTTTCAACATGCTTACGGATATTAAAGGCAAGCAAATGCTCAAGAGTATGGATGGCATCTGGTTTCATTGCTTCTTTATTTGGCTGACAAAAACGAATATCATATTTATTTATGACACCGTCACTCCCTACTTTATGAACACCACAATGGCGCACATATGGAGCCTTTACGGCATTATGATCTAAATCAAAGCTTTCAACTGAAGGCATTAAAATCACTCCTTAATCAATCTACTCACTATCATACTATAAATTCCGAGTTTTTTCATCTACATTAAAATATTTACCATTTTAGACGTATATTCGTTTGTATGGTATCTTAATGGTAATCATTCAATTAGGAGAATGGATTATGTTAAAAAAATTCTTTATTTCCCTCATTCGTTTTTACCAAATAGTTATTTCCCCACTAAAGCCGCCATCCTGCCGATTTTATCCTACCTGTTCCCATTATGGATTAGAGGCAGTGCAGCGGTTTGGAGCTATTAAGGGCGGTTATCTTGCCATAAAAAGAATTTTAAAATGCCATCCGTTTCATCCGGGCGGGGTCGACCCTGTCCCAGAAAAATGGAACAATCACAAAAAACATTAATTAAGCGTGCCGTCTACCACAAGGTCTAGTTTTCCTGTCTTTGGATCAATAACCAGACCATGAACGAGGACCCCTTCCGGCATTAATGGATGATTCTTGATCATTTCTACACTACTTTTAACACTATCTGTCACAGAATCAAAACCATGCAGCCATTGTTGTATGTCAATACCTGAATAAGTTAAGGTGTTAAGCTTTTCGTCTGTAATTCCTCGCTCTTTCATGCTAGCAATAACTGGTTCAGGCTTCAGTCCGCTCATACCGCAATCATGGTGGGCAATAACCATAACCTCTTTGGCCTGCAATTGATAAATGGCAATTAAAATGCTACGCATAATACTTCCAAATGGATGCGAAACAATAGCCCCTGCATTCTTAATAAGCTTTGCATCACCATTTCCCAAATTTAAGGCTTTCGGCAGCAGCTCAAGTAGCCTTGTATCCATACAAGTAAGAATGACCATCTTTTTATTAGGAAATTTGGTTGTTTCATATTTCTCATATTCATGGTCTCCAACAAACTTTTTATTAAAATCGAGTATGTCGTTTAAAATTTCACTCATATCGATACCCCTTTCTCTGTACACTTATAAGAATACAAAACATCAGGGAATGAATACAAATTATTTTTGCTTGCATTCATTGTTTTTTTCTTGTAAGATACAAAAGTAAATCGTAATTGTTCCGTATTATATTTTTTTCCTCAATAAATCGTAATTGATACGATTTGGATTACAAAGGAGTTATCGTTATGAAAAAACTGATTCTTTTTCTTTCACTTTTGTTACCACTAAGCCTTGTTTTATCGGCCTGTTCCAATGGTAACGAAACATCGCAAAAAAAGAAAAATAAATTAAGTGTTTATACTACCGTATTTCCATTGCAATATTTTACCGAGCGAATCGGTGGTAAATATGTAGAGGTTAAAACGCTCTATCCTCCCGGTGCAGACGAACACACCTTTGAACCCACTCAAAAGGATATGATGAGTCTAGCAGATTCAGACTTATTTTTCTATATTGGGTTAGGATTAGAGGGATTTGTTGAAAAAGCGAAGGATACATTAAAAAATGAAAATGTCAAAATGGTCGCTACAGCTGATCAGCTTAAGCTTCCAAAAAATACGCATGAGGAAGCCCATGAGGATTCTGATGAAGACCATCACGGCGACGTCAATCCACATGTATGGCTCGACCCTGTTTATTGTAAGGAAATGGCCGGGGTGATTCGCGATCAATTAGTGAAAAAAATGCCTGAACAAAAGAAACTGTTCGAAGAAAATTATCAAAAACTTGCCGGGGAATTAGATGAGTTGAATAACCAATTTGCCACAACCATATCTTCAGCTAAACATAAAAAGATCATTGTCACACATGCAGCATTTGGGTATTGGGAAAATCGTTATGGTCTTGAGCAAATTAGTGTTTCAGGTTTGTCTACAACCAATGAACCTACACAAAAGGAACTAGAAAAAATTATTTCCGTAGCCGATCATGAAGGTTTGCACTATATGCTGTTTGAACAAAATGTTCAGTCTAAACTCGGAAAAATTGTTCAAAAGGAAATCGGTGCAAGAGCACTGCCGATTCATAATTTAGCTATTCTTACTGAAAAAAATATTAAAAATAAAGAAACGTATTTTTCTTTAATGAAAAATAATCTAAAGAGTCTTCAAACGGCTTTAAATAAATAATTTGCCAGTTAGTCCATAAAAACACCTGTCATCCCTTTTGATTACTGGGATTTAGTCGTCCATTTTAACAGACGATATAACTGTATTCACTATTTTCTAAGGGGTGAGAGGAAATGGCACAGGATGTTTTATGTGAAGTAAATAACTGTACTTTTTGGGCAAATGGAAACAAATGCAGTGCGGAAAGTATTTACGTGGTCAGCCATACGGGAAAACAAGCTGATACAAATAAAGAAACCGACTGTAAGACGTTTGAACCGGGTGATTTATAAGGAGAAGTGAAGAACCAGACAGAACTTTGTCCGGTTCTTTTTTCATTAAAATTGAAATAAGACTTTTTCCTAAAATTAAACTCATTTTTCGAGGATGATAAACCTGCACTACTTCCCTCTAAAACCTAAATTCCTTTTTCCCTAATAAGCATTGCTGCAGTCTTTTTTCATTCAGAGTGTAGCCAATTCCAGGCTTATCTGGAACTGCTATGTAGCCATTTTCAACCGTTACTTCCGGCGCAATGATATCTTCTTCCCAAAACCGGCTGGAAGCAGAGATATCGCCAGGAATTGTGAAGCCTTCCAGTGAGGCCAAAGCAATATTATGGGCACGGGAAACGCCAAATTCAATCATGCCTCCGCACCAAACCGGGATCTCTCTTTCCAGGCAATAGTCATGAATCCGTTTTGCTTCTAAAAGACCGCCCACTCGTCCCGCCTTAATATTAATTACACCGCAGCTCCCCATTTCAATCGCTTTTCGTGCATCTTCAAAACTCACAATACTCTCATCCAAACAAATCGGCGTCTTGATTTCTTTTTGCAAAATTGCATGGTCGATGAGATCATCATGAGCCAGAGGCTGTTCGATCATCAGCAAATGGAATTCATCAAGAGCCTTCAGCCTGTCCAAATCACCTAAACTATAGGAAGAATTGGCATCAGCTATGATAGGCAAATCTGGATAATGCTTGCGGATTTCCGCTAAAAAAGTATAATCCTGCCCCGGGCTGATCTTCAACTTAATGCGCTGGTATCCCTCAGCCAGATAGTTGTCAATTTGCCTTCGTGCATTCGTTAAGGAGTCAGTTGCCACTACAACACCCGAAGCTATTTTTTCTCGTGTTCCTCCCAGCAACTTAGACAGCGACATCTGCTGCTGTTTAGCAAACAAATCCCACAGAGCCATTTCCACTCCCGCTTTCGCCATCTGGTTACGCCGAACCGATTGAAACAGAGACGATACTTGTTCCGGATGTTGAACTGGATTTTCCAGCAACAATGGAATCAATACATCCTCTAACATATGCATACTTGTTTTTACCGTTTCTTCTGTATACCAAGGAGTTGAAAATGCTACACCTTCCCCAAGACCGACATGACCATCCTGATCCGTGATTTTCACGATAATCCCTTCTCGATTTTTTACAATACCAAGATGGGTTACAAACGGTGATTTTAATGGTATTTCAATTACCGAGAGCTCAATTTTCGCTATGTTCATGGTGAAACCTTCCTTCATTCAGCCATTCGCGAAGCTCACGACGAAGTAATTTTTTCGAAGCATTTCTTGGCAATTTTTCCACAAAATAAACAGCTTTTGGTACTTTATATTTAGCCAGCCGTTCTTGGCAAAATTCCCTTAGCTCTTCTTCTGACAATTGGTCATCTCGTCGTACCGCCACTGCCACGGGCACTTGACCCCATTTATCATCTTCAATCCCAATGACCCCTGCTTCTGACACGCCCGGATGAGACAATATGATCCCTTCAACCTCTGCAGGATAAATGTTTTCCCCGCCTGAAATAATCAAGTCCGAACGGCGGTCGAGAACATATAAAAATCCTTCGTCATCCATATAGCCGATATCTCCGGTATACAGCCAACCATCACGGATTTTCTCCATTGTTACGTCTGAACGGAATAAATAGCCTGACGTTACATTTGGACCCCTCACAACAATTTCACCAGCCTGTCCAGGAGCAGCAACTCTGCCCCTTTCCACTTCAATCTTTATTTCTGATGGAAATAACGGCTTTCCTGCCGAACCGAGCTTAACCATACTGTATTCAGGTGATAATGTAACAATTTGCGAGGAGGTTTCAGTCATTCCGTAAGTTTGAAAAACAGGAGCCCCCTTTTCAACACATGCTTGCAGTAATGGCAGTGGAGCTGGCCCCCCACCTAGTAAAAAACAGCGGAAATATTCAGGTAGCTGCTGTTCTTTTCCTAATAGTTCAACCATTTCAGTTAACATTGTGCCAACTACAGACATAATGGTGATCCGCTTTTCCTTAATATCTGCTAAAGCTTTTTTTGCATCAAATTTCTTATGTAATACCATTGGCATTCCATAAATGATACTCTTCATTAAGATGGAATAGCCGCTTATATGGAATATCGGTACAGAGCACAACCAGCTATCATGTTCCGATAACCCCAAATTTAATGCGGATCCAACCGCACTCCACCAGTGGTTGCCATATGTCTGTATTACACCCTTGGGATAACCCGTTGTTCCTGATGTATACATGATCGTACAGATTTCGGCAAGGGTGACTTCCTCTAGAATATCAGCCTCTTCCGGATTACTACTGAACACCTGGTTTACCGTCATTCCCGATAAAGTAGGTTGCTGTCCTTGGAAGAATGCAAGCAACTCGGAAAAAGAATCATCCACTATAACGGAAGACGCCTTTGAATCCTCTAGCTGCCAGGCTAATTCTGATGGTGTTAAACGGTTATTTAAAATAACTGCTCTTACTCCCAATAATTGCAAAGCCAATAAAATAATGACTGTATCAAGCTGATTTTTCAACAATATCCCAACAAATTGATCCTTTTGAATTCCAAGCCCTTGTAATTGCCCAGCTGTTTTTGCAGAGGATCTATACAGTTCTTTGAAGGTAAGTGTCTGATTTTCAAAATAAACAGCTATTCTGTCTGGTGTTAAGAAAGCCCGCTTTTTTAAAAAATTTGGCATAACATTCGATTGCATCTTTTCCACCTCTTTATAATCCGCAGCTAGATAAAAAACAGCCTGATGGAAACCATCAAGCTGCTAGTTCGAGTTGATCATCAAGGAAAACGAGGAAATTGACCGAAATCTGGCTTACGCTTTTCTTTAAAAGCGTCACGGCCTTCTTTTGCTTCATCTGTTGTATAGTAAAGCAACGTAGCATCACCTGCAAACTGTTGAAGACCAGCTAACCCGTCAGTATCTGCATTCATAGCAGCCTTTAAGAAGCGAAGGGCTGTCGGACTTTTTTCCAACATTTCTTCACACCATTTAATCGTTTCTTCTTCCACTTGTTCTAGTGGAACAACGGTGTTGACTAAGCCCATATCAAGTGCCTCTTGTGCGTTGTATTGACGGCATAAATACCAGATTTCACGCGCTTTTTTATGGCCGATAATACGAGCCAGGTAGCCTGAACCATATCCGGCATCAAAACTGCCCACTTTAGGACCAGTTTGTCCGAAAATAGCATTATCAGCAGCAATTGTTAGGTCACATACGACATGCAGTACATGGCCGCCGCCAATTGCATACCCTTTTACCATCGCTACAACCGGTTTTGGAATCACACGAATTAAGCGTTGAAGATCAAGTACATTTAAACGAGGAATTTGATCTTCACCCACATAGCCGCCATGTCCACGTACAGATTGGTCACCTCCGGAACAGAATGCCCGATCACCAGCACCAGTTAACACAATTACCCCAACATTTGAATCATCTCTAGCATATGCAAAAGCATCAATTAATTCCGAAACTGTCTTGGGTGTAAAAGCATTATGTACATGTGGTCTGTTAATGGTAATTTTCGCTATTCCATTATAAGTTTCATATAAAATTTCTTCATACTTGCGTCCTGGAACCCATTCAACCGCCAAAATAAAAACCCCCTTATTTTTTATTGATTGGTTTAGGTGACAAAAAGTCACTTACTATTGTACCAAACTTTTCTTTATTCTCCACATGAATTGCATGGCCTACCTCTTCAACTCTACTCCAATGGGCATTATTCAGCAAAGATAACATGCTTTCTGCAATCCGGCAAAACTTTTCATCTTTCTCACCGGTTACTAGTAACACCTCACAAGAAAGAACAGATAATTGCTCCCACCAAGAGGGCTGAGACCCGGTTCCCATTCCACGTAAACTGTTGGCTAGTCCAATCGGTGAATTTCTTAAACGTTGATTTCTAATTTTTTCTTTCACGTTGAAGGGAAGGTGCTTCATGGATTCAAACAAAGGAATGACCTCCCAATAATCCACGAAAGCAGGTATACCTTGTTGAGTAATAAATTCAGCAAGTTCTCCATCTTTCATACGACGCTGTTCCCTTTCTTCCTCCGTCCGAAGACCGGGCGACGCACTCTCAAGTATTAATTTTCGAACCATCCCTGGATAAAGAATCGCAAAGGTAAGCGCCAGCCTTCCTCCCATGGAATAGCCCAGAACATCAATTTGTTGAATCTTCATCTGTTCCAGCATATCTTTTAGATCACGAGCTGCCGATTCTATTCGATAGCGGATCAGATCTTTTGGGGATTCAGTTCGTCCATGTCCCACAAGATCTGGTATCAAAAGTGTAGAATGCCCACCCCAATTGTTGCAAAACGGCATCCAAGTGGACGAATCTCCGGTAAACCCATGCAATACCAACAAAGGAAAGCCCTCACCGCAAACCTCCAAATGGTATTGGAGTTCGTAACAGCTTATTTTCATTCATGTTCACCTTTGACAAAATTCGTTATTTCCTGGGAAACACTTTGCCAAAATTCGCGGTGTTCTTTCAGATTTTCGGAGCGATTTGTTTTCACTTCATACACATGTAAGCCGGATAAATCTATTGATTTATTCATTTCTTTTTGGAACTGATCCCAATCCGTAATATTCACATATTTTCCGTTAAACATTTGTACCGCATGTCCAAACTCAAGGTCGAGCGGAGTACCGAAAAGAAGTTCGAAATGTTTAGGATGCTCCGATTGCGGAAGGAAGGAAAAGATACCGCCACCGTTATTATTAATTAAAATAATATGGATATCAATTTGATGCTGCTTCGCCAAAAGCATCCCAGTTAAGTCATGGAAAAAAGTTAAATCCCCAAGAACTAGATACACAGATTTTGAATATAACGCGGCTCCCATCGCCGTAGAAATCGTACCGTCAATTCCATTGGCACCACGATTAGCCATGATTGTAATTGATTTTTGGTTATTGAGGAAAAAGCTGTCCAGGTCACGAATCGGCATGCTATTCCCTACAAATAATGTAGCCCCGTCCGGCAACAAATCAGACAACTGATAAAACAGCTTCGCTTCACTCATTTCAGTAACATCTCTAAATGAATCAATCTGTTCTTTCGTCAGTTCATTGACCTTTTTCCAGTCTTGTAAATACTGGCAATCATTTCTTGATTGCGTATAGTTTATCAGCTTTTCACAGAATACCGTTTCATCCGCAAAGATCATCTCTGTTGACAGCAAAGCTGGATCACGCCATCCGCCTCCGCCATCAACGACAAATTGTTCAGCATGCTGATTTTCTTTTATAAAAATAGTGAGCGCTTTCGAAATCGGCATCGCACCAAAACGAAGGATGACATCTGGTTTTAATAACTCTTTTACATCTTCATTCCTAAGGAATGTATCGTAACCATCGATTATCTCAGTTAATTCATGTTTCCCGCTTCTAAGCTGAGACAATGGATCTGCAAGAATAGGGTATTTTATGATTTTTGCAAGCTTTGTTACCGCTTCGGTAAAACGATCATCGGCAATATGGCCACAGACAATCATTCCTTTTGGCTTGTTTTTTAATTTTTCAGCGATATCTTGAAACCATTCATCCTCTAACGTGAGATGGCCATTATGTACTTTTACAAAGCCTTTCGGACGCTCTGCTAACTGAAAAAGATTCTCACCAACCTTCGGAATCAACGGCTCACGGAAAGGAAAATTAAGATGAACCGGTCCTGCAGGTGCCTGAGCAGCAATTGCCGCAGCTCGGGCACAAACAGTCCTTGCATAGCGCAATATTCCCTCGCTGTTTTCAGGCAGCGCCATTTCCGCGAACCACTTGACATGTTGTCCATATAAATGGATTTGATCGATCGCTTGTGGTGCACCAATTTCTCTTAATTCATGAGGACGGTCAGCAGTTAATACCAATAAAGGTACCCGTGAATACCTTGCTTCCACAATGGCCGGGAAATAATTGGCTGCCGCGGTGCCAGATGTACATAGAATGGCAACAGGGCGGTTGGTTGCTTTGGCAATTCCTAATGCAAAAAAAGATGCAGAGCGCTCATCCACGTGAATATGTAGCTTTAATTCGGGATGTTCGGCCATGACCAATGCCATGGGTGTAGACCTTGAACCTGGACTAACAACTACATCCGTTACCCCAGAATGATAAAGTTCTGCTACAAATGCCGCTAAATAGGTGGTTAAAGATTCTTGATGACTCATGATTCATTTCCTCCAAGAGCACGGAGCATCGGTCTAAATTTTAACCCCGTCTCTAAATATTCACTTGCAGAATCGGAATCAGCTACAACACCGCATCCGGCAAACAGTGAAGCTTCATTACCTTGAATCAGCCCAGAGCGGATCGATACAGCAAATTCTCCATTTCCCTGATAATCCATCCAACCTAGTGGTCCTGCATAAAAACCGCGGTCAAGCTCTTCAATCTCTCTTATCTTTTCAACAGCCTCGCGTTTCGGAAGTCCTCCAAGTGCAGGGGTTGGATGCAATTTTTCAACTAATATCAATAAAGAAGCATCCTTGCTGCATTTTCCAAGGACCGGTGTATATAAATGCTGGATGTCCCTATTTTTCATAAGCTGTGGTTTTTCAGGCATAATCAATTGATCGCAGGATTCGATCAATGCTTTTTTAATCATGTCGACCACATATTGATGCTCAATTAAATTCTTTTGATCATGTAGGAGGGTTTCACCTAAGTGTTGGTCTTCTTCCTCCGTTTTGCCGCGGGAAATAGAACCGGCCAGACAAGTGGAGAAAATCTCACTGCCCTGTTTTTTAACAAGTCTTTCCGGGGAAGCCCCAAGGAAGCAATCACCATCGGATTCCAATGCAAAAATAAAGCTTTCCGGCTGTTGCTCATATAAATGGTTTAAAACCTGCTCTGTTTTGACTTTATCATTAAACATCAAGCGCAGTTCTCTAGCGAGGACCACCTTTTTTAATGGCCCTTCCTCTTCCCTTAATTCCTTCGCTATTTCATCTACTGTAGATTTCCATTGTTCCGATGATATTTCTTTCGTATCTATAACGTTCACAGGTAGCGAATTATCATTTTTCACTAGAAGATCAAATAAATGATTCCGTTCATTATGTGTTTGTAAAAATAAAGAATAATCGTCTTGTTGCGTGCAAATAACATTAGTTGTTAAATAGGCTTGACCATTGATAACGCTTAATAAATATTTAGGAAGATAGAATAACGCATCGGCAAACTTGGACCAAAGCGCTGTTTTTGCCTTACAGGGGTCAAATGAAAACCCACCAAACAAAAGAGGACCAATTCCAGGTTCTTCAAATGGGTTGATAACAATCCCATCATCCAAGACATTCTGCCATTCTTGTTCTACATGAAAAAAGCGGTCTGTATCCTGGTCCAATTGAATTTGTTTTGCTTTTCCTAGTCCAACCAAAACAACCTCGTCCTTCGGATCCTTCCAGAAAAAACGTTCCCCTTGATATTCTTTTAAACCTGCATGAAAAAATGATAAAGGGTTGATCGTCTCAACCTTATGTACCTCACTAAATAAAATGGGACGGCCCATTTCTTTCGCACGATTAACAGCCAAGAGACCTTTTTCTTTTATATCTGTTTCTTGAATGGTAACCAAACAAATCCCTCCAAAACAGCCGAATGACTGCTATCCGTTCATTTTAAAGCCTATTTAAAGATACTACTCCCATTGTAAATTAGTCAATAATCCTTGTCACTTCATTTACATGTTCTTACCTTATTATATGTCAAAAATTGAAGAATTGGCTTTTTCAGTTCCTAACATTTTCTCAGGAAACGATACATCTTAACCTGCAGGGATTATCTTCTAGTTCTGATAATAAAATATATTTGACACTCCTGACCTGTTTGCCTACACTAAAGTGTGGGTAACATTCAAAAAAACTTCACAATTCAACATAAAAATATAAAATTTTTAAAATATTAGGGAGGAGAACGAAATGCAGCCAAATACACAGCACGGATCAAAGCAAGTCGTAAAATCAAACAGTGGTTTTCAAGTTTGGTGGCAAATGACCCGTCCTCACACATTAACGGCAGCATTTGTACCGGTACTGCTCGGTACAGCACTTGCCCTTAAACAGGGATCGATTAGCGTTGGGTTATTTTTAGCCATGTTACTCGCAAGTCTATTGATTCAAGCCGCGACCAATATGTTTAATGAATACTACGATTTCAAGCGTGGTCTCGATACAGAACATTCCGTGGGAATAGGAGGCTCGATTGTTCGGGATGGCATTAAGCCTAAAACGGTCATGAATCTTGCTTTAAGTCTCTATGGATTTGCCTTACTTCTTGGCGTATATATTTGTGCAAATAGCAGTTGGTGGTTGGCTATTGTTGGCTTGGTCTGTATGGCCGTAGGATATTTTTATACGGGTGGACCGATTCCAATCGCATACACCCCATTTGGAGAACTTCTAGCAGGTTTCTTTATGGGAATGATGATTATTTTAATTTCATTCTATATTCAAACTGGAGTGGTTGATCAAACTAGTATTTTGGTCTCTATTCCGAGTTTTATACTGGTTGGCGCTATTTTACTTTCCAATAACATTCGCGATCTTGAAGGTGATAAAGAATTTGGTCGGAAAACTCTGGCGATTCTATTAGGGAAACAAAAAGCCATTTATTTATTGGCGGGTATGTTCATTTTTTCCTTTTTATGGGTAATCGGCTTAATCATTAGTCACATTGTTCCGGTTTGGACGGCTATTGTACTAGTAAGTGTTCCAAAACCACTGAAAGCCATCAGCGGTTTTAAAAGAGGAACTGTCCCAATCCAAATGGCCCCTGCCATGAAGGCGACGGCCCAAACCAATACGATCTTTGGATTTTTACTTGCAATCGGAATTTTTGTCGGACATTTTCTATAGATTAAAAAAGCTTCTGCCACGTATGCAGAAGCTTTATTTATTACCAAAGCGGCTGAATTCCCCAAATATCCCTGGCATATTCTTTTATAGTACGGTCACTGGAAAAATAACCGGCATGAGCAATATTATTGAGGCTCATTTTTTGCCAGCGTTGAACATCTGTAAAAGCCTCTCCTACTTTTCGGTGTGAATCAACATAGGAGGCAAAATCCTTTAATACAAAGTATTGATCATTTTCCTCTAGCAGGGAGTCAAATATTGGTTCAAATTCATTATGGACACCATCAAAGAAGCCGTTTACCAGTTGATCGACTACCTGACGGATCCGCTGATCGTGATGATAGTATTCAATGGAATCGTAACCACCTTTGCGGTAATAGTGCAGCACTTCTTCCGCCGTTAAGCCGAAGATAAAAATATTGTCATCCCCGACCAACTCATGGATTTCCACATTAGCCCCATCTAGAGTCCCTAACGTTAATGCACCATTTATCATGAATTTCATATTACCTGTACCTGAAGCTTCTTTACTTGAAGTAGAAATTTGCTCACTGATATCGGCGGCAGGAAAGATTTTTTCCGCCAATGAAACACGATAATTTTCCAGAAAGATCACCTTTAGACGATCTCCTACTCTAGGGTCATGATTAACTTTATCTGCAACAGCATTAATTAACTTGATAATCTTCTTGGCATAATAATACCCTGGTGAAGCTTTTGCTCCAAAAATAAATACCCTTGGCACCATTTGAAAATTGGGATCATCTTTGATTTGGTTATAAAGGTACATGATATGTAACACATTAAGCAGCTGCCTTTTATATGCATGAAGCCGTTTCACTTGGATATCAAAAATGGCTGATGTATCGACTGGAACGCCCATTTGCTGATAAATAAAATCGGCAAGCTTCTGTTTATTTTCCTGCTTAATATTTTTAAGCTGCTGCAATACTGAGTTATCATTTTCATACTTCAACAAGTCGATCAGCTCATGTGGCCTACTTGTCCAAGAAGGTCCAATTTTATCAGTGATCAGCTCTGACAATTTTGGATTTGCTTTTAACAGCCATCGGCGGTGGGCAATTCCATTGGTTTTATTATTGAATTTTTCAGGGTATAACAAGAAGAATGGCTTCATTTCTCTCTCTTTCAGAATTTCAGTATGAAGCCTGGCCACTCCATTGACACTAAAACTCCCCACAATCGCCAAATGAGCCATTTTAACAAAGTGATCAGCTATGATGGCAAGACTTGCGATTCGATCCCAATCTCCTGGAGTTTCCTCCCATAAATCATGGCAAAATCGTTCATTAATTTCTTCGACAATCATATAAATTCTTGGCAGCAACGGCTGAAAAATATAAACCGGCCATTTTTCCAGCGCTTCTGACAAGGTAGTATGGTTCGTATAAGCAATTGTGTTTTTCGTGATATGCCAAGCCTGATCCCAATCTAAGCCTTCATCATCTATTAAAATTCTCATGAGTTCAGGTATCACCAAAACGGGATGTGTATCATTAATATGAATGCAAATATGCTCATGCAGGTGAAGAAGACTGCCATGCTGCTTTCGATACGAACGCAGAATCGATTGTACACTGGCAGACACCAAAAAATATTGCTGTTTTAATCGCAAAATTTTCCCTTCGTCATGCGTATCATCTGGATAAAGAAATTCAGAGATTGCCTCAGTTCGGCGCTTGTAATTTAATATATCCTTAAAAATAGGAAATTGCGCCGGTTCCGCGCTCCATAACCTCAAGGTGTTCACCGTATCGGAATGAAACCCGACCACCGGCATATCATACGGGACTGCCGTCACTGTTTCAGCATGAAGGTGATGAAAGACCAGTCTGCCGTTTTCTTCCCTCGCCTCCACTTTGCCCCAGAACGGGATACTGACGGCTAAATCAGCCTTACGAACCTCCCATACATTCCCGCTGCGCAACCATTGCTCCGGTAACTCCACCTGATAGCCATCAACAATTTTTTGCTCAAACAACCCATGTTTATAGCGGATGCCATGACCATGGCCTGGGAGATTTAACGAAGCTAGTGAGTCCAAAAAGCAGGCGGCCAGTCTGCCTAAGCCGCCATTGCCCAACCCTGCATCAGGTTCAAGTTCTTCCAGTTCACTCAAATCAATCCCAAGGTCCTCGAGACCATCTTGAATAATCTCTTCGATTCCAAGATTCAGTAAATTTTGCCGCAAAAGCTTACCCAATAAATATTCAATAGAAAGATAATAAACCTGCTTCCCTTTCGTGGCCATATACCGTTCATTTGTCGTAATCCAGTCATTACTGACATATTCTCTGATCATAGATCCTAATGTTTGGTAATGGTCCCTAGAAGTACTTTCGGCAAAGCTTTTTCCACATAACATCTCAAGCCTATTTAAAAATACTTCCTTAAACTTTTCTTTATTAGAAAACATGGGTTTCACTCCTTGCAACCAGTTCTGCATAAAGCTGGTTATATCGAAAAGCCGATTGGGCCCAGCTATAATCCATCTCCATTGCTTGTTTTACAATACTTTTCCATACTTTCTTATCATGATAAAAGCTTAAGGCTCTTTTGATGGTATAAAGCATGTCATGTGCATTAAAATGGTGGAAGGAAAATCCATTCCCCTCTTTTGTGAATTCATTCCAAGACTTTACGGTGTCATTTAAGCCGCCAGTCTCTCTTACAATAGGTATGGCACCATACTTCATGGCAATTAACTGACCTAGTCCACACGGTTCAAACAGCGATGGCATCAAAAATAAATCAGCGGCAGCATATAACTTATGGGCAAGGGCCTCATCAAACCCTGTTTTGACTTTAATTTTTTCAGGGTAAATTCTTGAGGCCTGACGTAAATATTCCTCGTACTCAAAATCACCGGTGCCTAAAATAATGACTTGAATGTCCTCCTGTAAGATTTCACGGAGAACACACTTGATTAAATCAAGCCCTTTTTGTCTCGTCAACCGAGAGATCATCACCATTAACGGAGTTGTGGCACTCTGTTTTAAACCAAATAGTTTTTGGATCTCTTTTTTATTAACCGATTTTTTAATTGGATTTCGGGCTGTATATGTTTGATAGATCATCGGATCATCAGCAGGATTATAAAAATCCTCATCTATTCCATTCAAGATCCCAGCAAGATCTTGATTACGATGTCTTAATAATCCATCCAGCTTTTCACCATATTCCGGAGTTTGGATTTCATTTTTGTACGTGGGGCTTACCGTGGTAATTTCATCAGCAGCCACAAGTGCCCCTTTCATAAAATTGATATTCCCAAAGAACTCTAAATGTGCTGGGTGGAAGGCTCCCTCATCAAGCCCCAATAAATCCTTTAATGCCTCTTTTGGAAAAATCCCCTGGAACTGGAGATTATGAATCGTAAATACCGTCTTGATCTGGCTGTATTCCTTGCGTCTATAGTATTCCCTGCGCAGAAGATAAGGAATCATGGCCGTATGCCAATCATGACAATGAAGGACATCTGGGATAAAGTCCAACTCAGTCAAAGCCTCAAGAACCGCTCTGTTAAAAAAGGCAAATCTTTCACCATCGTCAAAATAACCGTACAAGCCTTCCCGTCTAAAATAGTACTCATTATCGACAAAATAATAAGTAATGCCTAAGTGGGTCAGTTCCTCAATCCCACAATATTGGTTTCGCCACCCCACGGACACGAAAAACTCTTTCACTTTCTTCATGTTATTTTTAAATTCTTCTGAAATCGTTCCATACTTAGGGAGAATGACTCTGACATCTGTCCCCAGGCTTTTTAACTCCTTTGGAAGAGAACCGGCAACATCTGCCAGTCCTCCTGATTTTGCAAATGGGCCACATTCCGAAACAGCAAATAATACTTTCACGAATTCATCAACGCTCCTTGCTTCGTCCCTTTTCGAATAACAAATGGTGAATGGGCAGTTCCGGTTAGGTGGGTTCCTGCTTCGACTTTCACATCTTTATCCAAAATAACTGAATCTAAATAGCAATTTTCTTCAATTTGGCACTTCTGCATGATGATGCAGTTCTTAATAATTGAGCCTTTGCCAATTTTTACACCCCGGGAAACAATACTGTTTTCCACCTCGCCCCCGATCACACACCCATTAGCGATCATAGAATTCTTGACGATGGAGCCCTGAATATACTTTGTTGGAGGCTCATCTTTCACTTTTGTTAGGATCGGCTGGTTTTTTACAAATAATTCCTTCCAAACATTCATGTTTAACAAATTCATACTGGTAGAAAAATATTTTTCAATCGAATCTATCATCACGGCATAACCGTCATATTCATAGGAACAGATTGCGTAATCATTGTTAATATCACTAGTTACATCTTGCATACAGGTATAGCCTGTTTCATGTCTTGTTTCAATCAATTTTATTAATAACGAGGTTTTGATTAAGTACATTTCTAATGATTTTCCATCCTGGTGATGGATTTTCGTAATGTCACAGCCTGATTGTATATGCCAATCAAGAATCGGCTTATAGGTAGTGTTAAAAACAGTATAACAATTTGAGATGAGGGCATATTCCTGAGTGCTCCGATAAAAATAATCCAAGTTCGCTGCAAACAGCTCAAACGAACCAATTCGTCCCCCAAAACTTTCTACAACCGGAGAAGGGAAAAAGAAGAGTCCATCTCTTTTTCGATTCAAGTCCCAATTCTTTCCTGAACCAAGGTGGTCCATTAGGGAACGATATTGCATTTTTGGAAAAATAGCCACACTGCGAATTCCCGAGTTCACCATATTAGATAAAACGAAATCAATAACTCGGTATCTGCCTCCAAAAGGCAGGGCAGCCAGTGACCGATGTGTCAGAAGATCCTCCAAATCCTCATGATAGCTGGTAGCATCAATAATACCCAAAAGCTCTCTTTTCAAACAACGTCCCCTCCAGTTTCTCTAATGCTTCTTATAGAAATACCCTAATCGATATTCGAGTACATCTTTCAATACGCAGGATAAAGTCTTTCAATCATTTCCTTAGTTACCAAAATAATTTCATCATCGAAGGAGCGGATGACTGTACCATCTGGAATTTCTACATCACATGGAACGATGGCCTTTTCAATAAAACAATTTTTTCCCACCACAGCGTCCGGCATAATTACAGACTCGATTATCTTCGTTCCTTTTTCCACTTCAACCCCTTGAAAAAGGACGGAATGATAGATATCCCCTTCTATCGTACAACCCTCATTAATCAGTGATTCCTTGACAATCGCATCTGATGAAATATATTGTGGCGGACGATTTGGATTAACCGAGTAAATTTTCCAGCTGTGGTCAAATAAATCCAGTTCACAATCTTCCCTTAATAAGTCCATATTGGCTTCCCACAGACTTTTTACCGTTCCAACATCTTTCCAATATCCTTTAAACGGATAAGCAAACAATTTGCGCTGATCTTCCAGCAAGAAAGGGATGATATCCTTGCCAAAATCATGGCTTGAATCCGGATTTTTTGCATCCACTTCCAAATATTCCTTCAGTATATTCCAGCTAAAAATATAAATCCCCATTGAGGCCAGGTTATTTTTAGGCTGAATAGGCTTTTCCTCGAATTCTACAATTCTCATTTCTTCATCGGTATTCATGATGCCAAACCTGCTTGCTTCTGCCCATGGAACCTCGATTAAGGAGATGGTTGCATCCGCTCCTTTTTCGATATGATATTCCAGCATACTTTCATAATTCATCTTGTAAATATGATCACCCGAAAGAATTAATACATATTCAGGCTGATATTGCTTCAAATAGTTCAGATTTTGAAATACAGCGCTTGCCGTTCCTGTATACCACTTTACCTCTGACGATTCTGCGTAAGGAGGCAGGACCGTTACTCCGCCATCTTTTCGATCCAGATCCCAGGCACTTCCAATGCCGATATAAGAATTCAATAATAATGGCTGATATTGAGTTAAAACCCCCACAGTATCAATGCCCGAATTGGCACAATTACTCAATGTAAAATCTATGATTCTATACTTCCCGCCAAACGGTACCGCGGGTTTAGCTAGGTCTTTTGTCAAATCATTCAGTCTGCTTCCTTTCCCCCCCGCTAGAAGCATGGCTACGCACTTTTTCTTTTCCATTCCCTTTTCTCTCCTTTCGTTTTTTAACTGGTCTTAGTATTTGGAAACCAAATGGTGCAATTGTTAACTGAAGCGAAAATGGCCTTCCATGGAAGGGCTCATCCACTGTTTTCAACACTTTTTTATGAATTGAACCAGATCCACCAAACTCTTCCGCATCGCTATTAAAAATTTCTCGATACTCTCCTTGACTTGGAACGCCAATCTTATATTCTGGATAGCTAACCCCTGTGAAATTACAAATAACGATTAGAAAATCCTCTAGTTTTTTCCCTTTCCGTATAAACGAAAAAATAGACTGTTCATGATTATCAACATCAATCCATTCAAAGCCATCCTGCAAATGATCTAATTCATAAAGAGCTTTAGAACGTTTATAAAACTTGGTTAAGAATTTCACATACTCATTTATCTTTTTGTGCATGTCATATTCTAACAGGTTCCAATCCAGTTGTTCCTTATCCTTCCATTCGGCGAACTGACCAAACTCAAATCCCATAAATAATAATTTTTTTCCGGGGTGGGCAAACATATAGCCTAGCAACAACCTGAGCTGAGCAAACTTTTCCCAGTAATCACCCGGCATTTTATTAAGTAGTGATTTTTTCCCATGTACGACTTCATCATGTGAAAATGGGAGCATAAAGTTTTCTGAAAAGGCATATAAAAGTGAAAAAGTAACCTTTGAGTGGACATGTGATCGAGAAAAAGGAGGAGTTTCCATATATTCAAGCATGTCGTTCATCCAGCCCATATTCCATTTGTAATCAAAACCAAGCCCGCCAAATTCTACCGGGGCTGTAACATTGGGGTAATCAGTTGAATCTTCACCAATCATTAAAAAATGTGGATTGTAATCGTGTATAACCTTATTCAGCTTTTTCAAAAATTCAATTCCAAACGGATTTTTGCTCTTATGATCTATGGAATTAGGCCAATAAATAATATTCGCTACCGCATCCATTCGAAAACCGTCAATATGGAAGTATTCCATCCAGTAAAGGGCATTCGAGATAAGGAAGCTCTGTACTTCACCCTTTCCTAAATCAAAGTTAGCTGTTCCCCATATGAAATTCTCTCGTTCGATTCGATTACTATAGGAAAATAAATCAGTTCCATCAAACCGATAAAGACCATGAGCATCCTTGCAAAAATGTCCTGGCACCCAGTCGAGAATCACCCCAATGCCATTTAAATGACATTGTTCTACGAAATAGCGAAATTCATCAGGAGTTCCATATCTAGACGTGGTTGAAAAATACCCTGTCCCCTGATAGCCCCATGAGGCATCTAATGGATGTTCCACAAGCGGCATCAGCTCAATATGGGTAAATCCATGCTCTAGCACATATGGTATTAGCTCTGTAGCCAGTTCATAATATGAAAGGAAATCACCATTTTCCTTCTTACGCCAGGACCCCGCATGCACCTCATAAATAATCGCAGGATCGGTAAAGACATTCCGATATAACCTTCGATCTAGCCATTCCTGGTCCTTCCATTCATAGTGATCTAAGGAGTAAACAACTGAGGCTGTATGCGGCCTTAACTCAGAATAGAATGCAAATGGATCAGCCTTTAGGAGTATTTCCCCGGAGAGTGTAATGATTTCATATTTATAAACACAGCCTTCCATATCTCGATCAACAACAAGTATCCAAACACCTTCATCATTTACCTTTTTTAATTCATATCCTTTACCATTCCAGCTATTAAAATCTCCTACCAGCCGTACTTGATCAGCATTAGGAGCCCAAACACAAAAGCGAGTATAAGCTTCGTTCTCATTGGAATTCTTAAAGATATGAGCGCCAAAAAGCTGATGACTTTGAAATAAGCTTCCCTCGTGAAACAAATGCAACTGAAAATCAGTAGGAAATAAAGTATTCACTGTCATGGCTCTCCTCATCCTCATTGAAAATATGTATTTCAAAAACCAATTATAAGTGCAAATAACAAATATTCCTTGTAAAACTTTTTTATCTTTTCTGACAACAAGCGGGGGATGATTTGAAATTAAGACATTTTACGACATAAAACATCGGAATACGACTAAAATTCAAACAGACTTTGACAAAAATAGAGGTAGTTTTTTTGAAATTTTTTAAAAAAAGTGGTTCAATAAGCTATTTTATATTTTTGAAATCAGATAATTTTTTGAAAGGGATTTCGCCAATCTGTAAGCGATTTCATTGTTTTGTTGAGGAATATTTCACTGAATATAGCTATGGCAATATAACATTAAGTTATTTTAATAATAATATTTATTGTTTGTTAAATCGGTGTATGTCAAGGGTATAAAGATAGTATTGCTTGTAAACTAGTAAAACGATCGGCCTCTTTACAAACAACTGGATTCAGAGCAGGAGAATGAGGTAGGATGGGGGGTCTCTGTAAGTTTCTTTATCGTAGATTTGATTCACTATTTAGTTGAGATACTGTTTTTGAATAAGTGCTAATATCTAAGACGACAAAAAAACTGATGACAATTTGTCATCAGCCTTTTTGTATGACCCCTACGGGATTCGAACCCGTGTTACCGCCGTGAAAGGGCGGTGTCTTAACCGCTTGACCAAGGGGCCAAATGGCAGAGAAGAAGGGATTCGAACCCTCGCACCGGTTACCCGATCTACTCCCTTAGCAGGGGAGCCCCTTGAGCCACTTGGGTACTTCTCTATATGACTCCGCAGGTAGGACTCGAACCTACGACCGATCGGTTAACAGCCGATAGCTCTACCACTGAGCTACTGCGGAATAAAATATGGTGGGCCTAAATGGACTCGAACCATCGACCTCACGCTTATCAGGCGTGCGCTCTAACCAGCTGAGCTATAGGCCCATAATGGAGCGGGTGATGAGAATCGAACTCACAACAACAGCTTGGAAGGCTGTGGTTTTACCACTAAACTACACCCGCATTATAATGGGGCGGCTGATGGGAATCGAACCCACGAATGTCGGAACCACAATCCGATGCGTTAACCACTTCGCCACAACCGCCGTGATAAAATTAAAATTGAAAAGGTGGCTCAGGACGGAATCGAACCGCCGACACAAGGATTTTCAGTCCTTTGCTCTACCGACTGAGCTACTGAGCCATCTTTAAATGGCGGTCTGGACGGGACTCGAACCCGCGACCTCCTGCGTGACAGGCAGGCATTCTAACCAACTGAACTACCAGACCGTATTGCGGGGGCAGGATTTGAACCTGCGACCTTCGGGTTATGAGCCCGACGAGCTACCGGACTGCTCCACCCCGCGATAATAGAAAGTTATAAGAGATAATATGGCGGAGGAAGAGGGATTCGAACCCCCGCGCGGTTTAACCCGCCTGTCGGTTTTCAAGACCGATCCCTTCAGCCGGACTTGGGTATTCCTCCGTATAAAACAAGCCTATGGTGGACCTTGTAGGACTCGAACCTACGACCGGACGGTTATGAGCCGTCTGCTCTAACCAGCTGAGCTAAAGGTCCTTATTTTGGTAGCGGCGGAGGGGATCGAACCCCCGACCTTACGGGTATGAACCGTACGCTCTAGCCAGCTGAGCTACACCGCCAAATAAGTTATTAAAGTTTGGTGGAGCCTAGCGGGATCGAACCGCTGACCTCCTGCGTGCAAAGCAGGCGCTCTCCCAGCTGAGCTAAGGCCCCATTAAATATCGGGATATCGATGGTCGGGAAAACAGGATTCGAACCTGCGACCCCTTGGTCCCAAACCAAGTGCTCTACCAAGCTGAGCTATTTCCCGGTAAAATATGGCGCGCCCGAAAGGAGTCGAACCCATAACCTTTTGATCCGTAGTCAAACGCTCTATCCAATTGAGCTACGGGCGCATATTTTAAGTGGTGCCGAGGACCGGAATCGAACCGGTACGGTAGTCACCTACCGCAGGATTTTAAGTCCTGTGCGTCTGCCAGTTCCGCCACCCCGGCACTTTTGGAGCGGAAGACGGGATTCGAACCCGCGACCCCCACCTTGGCAAGGTGGTGTTCTACCACTGAACTACTTCCGCGTATTAGATTAAATGGTGCGGGTGAAGGGAGTCGAACCCCCACGCCTTGCGGCGCCAGATCCTAAGTCTGGTGCGTCTGCCAATTCCGCCACACCCGCATATTTAACTGGTGAGCCATGAAGGACTCGAACCTTCGACCCTCTGATTAAAAGTCAGATGCTCTACCAACTGAGCTAATGGCTCTTAAGTGGTGCCGGCTAGAGGACTTGAACCCCCAACCTACTGATTACAAGTCAGTTGCTCTACCAATTGAGCTAAACCGGCGTTTATGGTGGAGGATGACGGGATCGAACCGCCGACCCTCTGCTTGTAAGGCAGATGCTCTCCCAGCTGAGCTAATCCTCCATATTTTTACAGCCTGGCAACGTCCTACTCTCACAGGGGCAAGGCCCCAACTACCATCGGCGCTGAGAAGCTTAACTTCCGTGTTCGGTATGGGAACGGGTGTGTCCTTCTCGCTATTGCTACCAGACCATTTATTCGACACTATTTTATTATAATGCCTTTTTTATATTTTGCAAGAGAAAATTTTTAAAAATTTCATTCTCTCAAAACTAGATAATGTAGAAGAAACTTGGTAAAAACAAATCGCATATAACTTGGTTAAGTCCTCGATCGATTAGTATCAGTCAGCTCCACGTGTCACCACGCTTCCACCTCTGACCTATCAACCTGATCATCTTTCAGGGATCTTACTAGCTTGACGCTATGGGAAA